>JAJZCD010000046.1 GCA_021851735.1 bacterium
CGGGTACCTAGCGAGAGGTCAGGATGGACCACCGGGCATCAAGGCGCTGTGGATTGGCTACCAGAGGTTGCAGGATCTGGTTGCGGGTATGCAGCTGGCGAGAGAGGGAGATGTGGGTAAGGATTAGAGCGTAAGCTCGTGGGAAGTTTAATACGTTTACTGCTCGGATCCTCTGTTTTGAGAGGTTTTGTTTGGTATACTGACCATATGACACAACAAAATACCTTACAGCATGACACTAACTTTCTGTTTGAAATGGGCAATATTCGTTACATCGACCGTATGTGGCGGCGTTTTTACACGCGAGATTTTGCTAACTTAGCCGAGCATCATTTTCGTATGTTCTGGATCGCTATGGTAATTGCTGCCCATGAGAAAAATGTAGATACCGGTAGAGTTGCGAAGCTAGTCCTTGTCCATGACATTGCCGAAAGTCGTACTGGCGATGTTGATTATCTTGCACGACAATACACTGAACGCAACGAAGAACTGGCGATACAAGATATGTTGGCTGGCACGGCCCTCAAGGATGAGTTTGTTGAACTGTGGGAGGAATATGAAAACCGGACGTCACTTGAAGCAAAGATAGCCAAAGATGCTGACAACTTAGACGTGGACTTTGAATTAGTAGAACAAGCGGTTAATGGTAATCCTTTAAAGAATAATTGGCAGGAAAACCGGACGTTTGTAGCAAAGCAGAAACTTTACACGCAAACTGCCAAGAAGCTATTTGACCAACTCACTGACGCCAATCCACACAGTTGGCACCTTGAGGGTCGTAATCGCCGGAACAACGGGGACTGGCGTAAGTAATACTGTGGGCAGATCCCGATCAATGTAGAACGAGGCTTTTCGTCTATCGTTTATGTTCCATGCGCCACATGTAGTCAGCCACTTACGTAATGAGCCTGCCTTACCTCGTATCCCACTATCCCTATGCGGATGAAAACCTGTATGGGCATTTGTGTTATCAGTTTGGCCACATAAGATGTGACTCGTACAGTAGTACGTATGTTTGTTTAGAAATGACGCGCCTGCACTGTCAAACTATTTATGGCAGCTCTGTGCCGAGCACTGCAGCTCCAAGTACAATGGCGGCATGCCCGCCAAGCAAATAGTGACTGTTTGTCCCAGTATATACGTCTACCGTTGTGTCGGGAGCATAATGCGTTAGCCGTGTTACCTCAGTATCTTGATTCCCGAGGCGATCGTCATCCCAGATTAACATTATACGAGACCTGTTGCCTAATTGTTGTAGCATTGGTATCACAAGCTCAAGCGGGTCAACTGCGCGGGCTTGATCCATAAAATCCTTGGATACGATGACTGGGTTTAAGTGAGGCCTCCGTATCATCCCAAACGGTACGCCTTCACTCTTTTTATATCGGTCAAGGGCTGCAAGCTCATTAGGAGGCATAGCCTCATCCTCATCGGTCAAGGGAGGGATTCGTTTCTCTATTGCAGTAAGTCCTGGAGCGATTGCTGTCACATAGACATTGGTAAGGTCGAGCCCAGCTTGTGCCGCCACTAATAGCCCAAGAGAGTGAGCTACGATGTGTATCCTACTCGATCCTAATGTATCCAGTTGTGTTTTTAATCTGTTAGCTTGTGCTTTGAGTGACGGCACAGCGACATATCCGTTGGGCCCGCCTACGACATCGTTAAGTAGAGGGCAATGTATTTGAGGATAGCCGTGCTGCTTTGACAATCGTGTGGCCGCGTGAGTGACTGGGTCGTAATCGTCAGAGCCTAGACCTCTAGCTAAAACGGTCTCAACCTTACAATCTGGCAACGTCATCATAGGCCTGTAATCTCCGTTAACTGCAGACTATAGATATAACAGATCGACTAGTTTATGGTCAACGGATCATAGTACAAACCATAACAAGTGACTTGTCGGCGCAAGGAGCAGCTGACCGAAAATGTTTCTTAGCGTTGCCTGTCGTAGTGCTGTGTGCTAATGAATCCCAAAACAAATGAAGGCTCAAAGGGTTATCTGCACTGCTTTACGTCTCGCCTGGTCATGTAGCTAACTACTTCGGTCTTAGTGTAAGGCGATTACTGCCAATATGATTGAAGCATGCGAAAAAAATATAAAGGGCAACTCATAGAATAGAAACCTTCTTCTATCTAAAATTGTTAAGATTGCCAGGACACTCATAAGTAAGGCTAATGTCGCCTCACCTATCTGTATACCGGCATGTAAGTCTAGCCAGTATATATATGCCATGGATAGCATGCCGAAACCCATGATTCGGGCCAGCATAGTATGCACCTTTAAATGTTTATCTTTTGCGGGAATGAGTGCCAGTGCCAATTCGCCAACATATGTTATGCTCCATGCTGCTGCGAGCAATACGTGATGATGGATTGTCTTTGCTACATAACCATAGATTGCGATAGCAAATAGTGTACCGCATATAAACAAAATATATCTGAAATGATTCAGCAGGCTCTCTTCAGAAGCAGCAAGTTCGCTGAGCGTCTTTGGTAGCTTTGCATCATGGTTTTTTACGGCAATGCGAGTTAAGCCGAACATCGAAATACAGGTCGCCAATAGAGAACACGTTAACGCAGCGGTGTACATAGCTATACTGTACCAAAATTCTAAATTACCTGTGCCCTGTGATCTTTATTTTTTAGACCAAAGCTAGGAAGGGCTACCCAGTTATATCAAGTATTTGGCAAATGTTGCTAATACGAAAACTGGCCTCATCTTTGGCCTTGTTTTGTGCGAATGTTTCACCCGATTCTTTTGCTTTCCGCATCCATGGTTCGTCATGATGATCAGTGTTCTCGATCACGACACCAATAGTCTCGCGGAAAATCTCAATATCGTTATCGCCGTCGGCTACATAAAATACATCCTTGGGGTGGATTCCGAATCTCCGGCAGATTGACTGCACTAGTAGCGGCTTGTATCTTACGTCGTCCCACGTAAGGATTATATTCTCCAACATGTCATCCTTGTCAAAGACGAGGTATGTATTGTTGTATCCGTGCTCGATACTGAGTTTTCTGGCAACGTCATCAACAATTAGATTAAAGCTGCCGGAAATTATTGCGACCGTATAGCCTTTGTCTTGCAGTGCTTTTACGGTCTCCATGGCTTGCTCTACAAACTCGTAGTTGAGTACTATTCTTTCAATATCCTGGCGCGTAGGGTGCGAGCGTTGGATCATGATTTTTACGAGGATCTGTAGCCACTCGTCGTAGGCGATGATACCCTCTTTCTCGGGACCGAGACGATAGAGTAGTTCATCTTCTTCGGGGGTAATGCCCATGGCCGTATTTAACCTGTACCATGAGTTCCCCCTAATAAGGGTCTTGTCCATATCAAAGATAATAAGCTTGCGCGTCGCGTTCATACACGAAGTATAGCAGATAGGTATAAGGCGGTATTTTAGCAATATGGGTATCTAACTCAGCTGAACGAATATGTAGCAGAGATGTATGTGTTTCGATCAAGACAAATAGACGTCAACTAAACCTGTCCGAACCTATTTAAAGTTTTCGAGTCTGAATTCTTCGTCAACTTTTATGCCTTCAAGCGGGCCAAAGGAATGATCGACCGTATCGAATGACTCACTACGGAGCAGTTTTTCTAGACCAACCATGGTACCATCGTGCGAGACAATAAGTGCCCTTTGGTCGGGTAGTAGTTCGTTCATGACTTCATACACGAGATCCAGCAATTTTGTGCCTGCTATCCGCACGTCTTCTATGAGAGCAGGTTCCTCCCAGATCGCGCCAATGATTCCGAGAGTATGTGTCTGCTGTATCGCTCCAAGTCTCTTTACTTCGCGTTCCGGAAAAGCTGGAACGCTAGCTCTGGAGTCGCTCTTGACTGGGAGTCCTGTAATGAGTCCTGCGGTTTGGACAGCTCTTTGTTGCGGTGATGCTATAGCTAGAGTGAAGCTTCCTGCCCTCCCAGCTAAAGCTCGGCATTTTGCGATACCTTGAGCCGTGAGACCATCTCCTTCTTTTTCGCCGTGGCGTATAACAACAACTTCTTTCATAACATTAGTTTACAGCAAGAGGAGCTAAGATCTGTTGAATAATGCCGTAAACGTTACCCAACTATTTTTAGTAGCTCGCCGAATGTCTTACAGGAATAATCTGCTTCCGTAGAATCTCCATATACGAGACAAGTACGCATGCCAAGTGACTTAGCAGGCTTGATATCTACGTCAATCCTGTCACCTACGTATAGCAGCTGGCTTGGAGGAAGGCTCGACTTCTCTATCATGAGCTTAAAGCCATCGAGCGCAGGTTTACGTTCTACTACGTCATCGCCGGAAAGGGTGTTTGTGAAATAATGCCTCGGCATCTCGAGTTGCCTAAGGAGTTTGTCGATAAGAACAGGCCGGAAATTAGTGAAGAGTGACATTGGTAGTTTTTCATGTATCTGCGAGAGTGTGTGGTTGATGACGGGATCAGGCTTCAGTAAACTGGAAAAGTCTAGCTCTTCAAGTTTGCGCTGCCAGAAGTCAGACGGTTGGCCTAGCGCACGGAAGACGGCTGAATTACTGCCATGCTGAGCATACGCTTCTTGATACTTCTGTTCTGCAATCTTGATGTCGCTTATCCCGTTAAGATCAGCAATATACGATAGCGATAAGCATCGTGGACTTCTTTAAAAGCCTTGGTTTCTTTGTAGAGTGTGCCGCCAAAGTCAAACCATATGTGTGAGAGCTGTGTCATTAAATTCGAGCCTCATTGATCGCGTTCAACACCCATTCGTTTCGCAACTTCCCGGCTTCTCGCAATTGTTTAATCTCGCGTAGGCTAAGCCACCGAGCGTCAAGTAGTTCTTCACTATTGAAAGCAAGTTCCCCGTGAGTAATATGTGCCCGGTAGGCATGTAATACCGGCTTGCCTACTCCGGGGTGTACCACGCTCAATTTTTTATCTAGCTTGACAGTATAGCCCGTCTCTTCAATTGTCTCGCGTAGTGCAGCTTCTTCGAAAGTCTCACCCTCGTCAACGTGTCCGGCAGGAAGGTTCCACAGCCCATAAGCTTTTTCTTGTTTCTCTTGGACAAGCAGGTACTTACTGTCTTTCTCGATAACGCAGCCCGCAACTACAGGTACAAGCAGATATTTTGACATGACTCTATAGTAACAAAGGTTACTATTTTCTAATAGATATCCGCCTATCCCTCACAACCTTCGTAACAACCAAAGGCCAGCTGTTCTGCGCCGTAAGGTCTTGCATAAACAGGATCACCTAGCACTGGGGGATGAGATTTGACATCTTATCGATCAGTCGCTTTACAACGGGCCGCCAATCAACAGTTGTACCAACAATGATGTCGTCAAGTTGGGTTATAGCCACCCATTCTGACGTTAAACTACATGCTATCTCGTATGCATCCAAATGGATATCTTTAGCGTCACGAGAGACGTATGTGCATGCATAGTATAAGAGTAGCGAATGAACATGCTGCACTTTCGGTGGGTTGTTATAGGCCCCAAAGCTAAAGAGTGAGCTTGCGACGTCAATGAGTTCAGGATGTATTGTCGTAACACCCGTTTCTTCCTTTAGCTCACGCATAACTGCCGTCTTCGGGTCTTCACCAAGCTCAATGCCACCACCGGGTAAGTGAAACTTGCCTTGTTCTTTAACCAACAGAATCTTGTTGTCTCGAATGACGATACCGTAGGCAGAAGGCCGCCATGATAGGTCCTGAGCCGTAACTACATATTCGTTACCTTCGAGATCTCTGCTAATCATCGGATACCATTATAAATCAACAGAATGCTCCATAGAAGTCATGCATTTGGCTTATGGTTTGGCTGGGGCGAGTGAATGTTGCCCAAACTCTTGGTGCTGAGCGCATATGAAAATACGGACCTAGAAAATGAAGAGATAAAAAACGCTACGAGCTGATTGGGCTTTTCGCTATGTGCTCATGTAAGTACTTACGGGTTACGTCATGTAAATGTCAGGCTCCCCATATAATCAACACTCAGTCTGAACCGGTTTAGATCATCTGTTAACATAAAACCAACGGGGCGTAAGCCCAGTTGGTAAAAGGAGTGAGTGTTTTCGCATGTCTCGAGGTAAACC
>JAJZCD010000047.1 GCA_021851735.1 bacterium
GATACGGCAGATAAGCAAGAATTTGCAGAGCTTGTGAGCAAGCTCGTTAGAGCAAGCTTCGTACGCAAAGTTTCGACGGCCGATACAGTTAATTTTCCTCCCGTACACACGGGCAGACCGAAGGGCTTCTGGCTTGGGCTTGAAATTCCTTATGGTGCAGATAAGTGGGGAGTGGATTGTTGGCTACAAAGGCCCGAATGGCAAGAAGGTGATACTGACACGTACGCTGAGCGGCTTAGGCATATATCTCCCAAGCAGACAGTCGCTATCCTAGCCATAAAGCATTACCTTATATTCAACGGCCTCTACGGTAAGACATTTTACTCGGTAGATGTTTATGACGATGTACTTGACCATGAAGTGCTCTCTGTCGAAGGCTTCAAGGCGAAGCATTTGTTAGAGTAGTAGAATTCTTGTCTACTGACTCGTCTGCGAAATCGAAGAAGTTCGAGACTTATCAACAAACATAGTCAGACTCACTAGCTTGGCACTACAGAACATAAGGCTATTTGGGTTCTGACCTCGTTGCATGTGGCCAGCCACAAGGGATGCTAACAGCCTAGCAGTGTGCTAGACTTTTTAATTTTCCTCATAGGTGTTGAGCAGTGTGAAATCCTGGTGCCGGCTTAAGCGTGATTACTACAATAGAACTACGGCAACCGGACAAGACGGCGGAGGTATCCATCTACGGCCCAACGATTGTAAGATCAATTCTTGCTAAAACTTTCAATAATTTCTGAAATGTATATAATCAGAACCATAAGCATAAAAGCTAATAGCCAGGAGTCTGCGCATGGAAACAATTCTACAAACAAGTAAGCTTACGAAGCGATATGGAAAATTTACGGCGCTTGCCGATCTCGACCTGACTGTACAGAAGGGTGAAGTCTTGGGTTACCTCGGACCGAATGGAGCCGGTAAGTCAACGACTATCCGGCTGCTCCTCGGTCTTATCCATCCGTCATCTGGTTCTGCACAGATTTTTGGCCTCGATAGTAAAAAAGACAAGGCAGCTATCCACCGCCGCTTAGCATATGTACCCAGCGATGTAAGTCTATGGCCATCGCTCACCGGAGCGGAAACCTTGCACTTGCTTGCAAGTATACATGGTACGGTTGACGAAAAATATCAAGCGCAACTCATTAAACGCTTTGAATTTGACCCGAACAAAAAGGTACGTGCCTACTCAAAGGGCAACAAGCAAAAGATTAATCTCATAGCTGCACTCGCTGCGCGCCCAGAGCTGCTTATACTGGATGAACCAACAACTGGGCTTGACCCGCTCAATCAGCAAGTCTTTCGTGATTGTATAGAAGAAGCAAAAACAAACGAACAAACTGTATTTTTGTCGTCCCACATGCTTGAAGAAGTCGAGGCACTATGCGACAGAGTAGCCGTGCTACAAGCGGGTAAACTTATCGAGGTTGGCACTCTTACCGAACTCCGGCATTTGTCGGCAGTCAAGGTTGAGGCGACGTTTAGCCACCAGCCACCGGACCTACATGGTATAACTGGCGTGTCAGGAGTGCATATCAAAGGTAACCACCTTACTTGCCAAGTGCAAGGCTCTATTGACAGTGTGCTAAAAGCAGTTGCCGAAGCGCAGCCACTGACATTCTTTAGTCGCGAGCCATCACTTGAAGAGCTCTTTTTGGCGCTATATGGCGAAGCAGAAAAGGCCACAGCATGACAACGGCCACAGCACAAACCAAAAGACTCCTAAATACCGACCAGGTAATTATGCGCACCGCTTTCCGGCGTATACGACGCGGCGCTGTTATTTTTGCACTTTATGCAGTCATCATGATTACGCTGCAAGGTTTTACGCTCATTAAAACCTATCCAACGGAAGCGGCGCGGCAGCAATTTGCAACTACCCTAACGAGTGATCCGAGTATCGGCGTACTGTATGGCGAGCCGCTCAAGATTACAACACCAGCTGGCTACATGATCTACCGATCACTTGATGGTGTGGCACTTATTGGCGCGCTGTGGGGTTTATTTGCTATCACAAAAATACTGCGCGGACAGGAAGAAGATGGCCAATGGGAACTGCTACTATCAGGCGACACAACTGCACGGCAGGCTTTATATCGGGCGATACAAGGGTGCCTACTAGCTTTGGCGCTAGCATATGTCGTGACAACAGCGTTGCTTGTCTTCGCGGGTAGCTCTTCGCAAATTGGTTTATCATTTGGACGGAGTTTGCTACTTGGTGCGGCTGTCGTACTGCCTGCTGCATGTGCTATGGCGGTCGGAGCCATTACTAGCCAGCTAGCAATAACCCGCCGTCAGGCTATTGTATACGGCGCTATTCCACTTGTTGCACTGTTCATCTTGCGCTCTATTGCTAATGTTGACAGAAACGCTGCATGGCTCAAGAACATCACACCTTTTGGATGGATAGATAGACTACACATCGTTGCTAATGCACAGCCCCTTTGGATATTAGTCTTTCTCGCCGTTATCGTAGTCTGCGTCTGGTGGGCAGCAAGACTCACAGCTAAACGCGACCTTGGCGCAAGCATAATAGCACGGCCTAGTATAGCTAAGCCGCACACACGGCTACTTAACCGTTCATGGAGGTTCAGTCTGAGATTAACGCGCGGCAGTATCTTGGGCTGGTTGCTTGGCGGCGTGTTTATTATTGCCCTCATGGCCGGCCTTGCAAAAACAGCCGGCAAAGCAGCCGGTAGCTCGCATTCACTTACCAAAGCACTGCATACGATAGCTGGCAATACCGAGCAATCCATCAGCTTATTGTTTGTCGGCTACGGTATGCTCTTGCTTGCACTTATCTTAATGGCTTTGGTTATTACGACACTGCAAGCGGCTCGCAATGAGGAAGCAAGAGGACATCTTGATGAGCTGCTTGCCCAGCCGCTTACCCGTGTTCGCTGGCTTACCGGCCGAGCATTGCTCATTGCTCTGTCGCTTGCAGTCATAATTGAGTTAGCGGCTTTGACGGCGTGGTATACAGCGACCCAGCAAGGCATACACGTTGGTTTAGGGACATTGCTCGGCAACAGCCTCAGCTTACTTGGCCCGCTACTACTTCTACTTGGCTTTGGTATGCTGGTGTATGGTCTGAGGCCACGCATTATGACAACACTCATGTACGGATTTGTTGGGTGGTCTCTGCTCATCGATCTCATTAGCTCGTCTGCTAGCATGAATAAGGTAGTCGTTGCCACCTCGCTTTTCCATTATGTCGCGTTCGTACCGGCCGCAAAGCCTGACTGGACGACAACCTTGATAACAGCTATCATTGGTATAGGGGCGGGTATTGTTGGTACAATAGCATTTCACTATCGGGATTTGGAGAGCGAATAACAATGGTCCAAGAAGACCATCAGACTGAACTGCGCGCGTTTGTCGAAAAACTAAGTGTCTTTTTCGGTATGGAAAGCCGTATGCCCCATAGTATCGCGCGGGTACTCAGCTATTTACTGGTCAGTGAACCAGCCCATCAGTCAACGGATCAAATTGCCACTGCCCTGAAATTGTCTGTCGGCTCGGTCAATACTGCGGTTAACTTACTCGCACAAACTGGTCTCATTAAGCGGGTCACCTTTACTGGCGACCGCCGTTACTACTACGCATCTGACCCAGGGGGCTGGAAACAAGCCATGCTAATACGCCTACAATCTATACACCATGGTGTTACGTTAGCATCAGAGGGCATGAAGTTGGCTACGAACAAAGCACGCCTGCAAGCCATGCGCGATACCTACGCAATCTTTGAGTCGGAAGTCGAAAAGCTTATACAACGGCTAGACGCATAGGGATTATGCCCGTATAAGCGAGGGGTTGGCGACCCCTTAGCCCCTTTGATATCTTTCAAATGAATGGTAGCCGACCACTGGGGTCGTACATCGGAAAACGTTGCGTTATAATGCACGAATCTTCTGACTTTGCCGCTCGCCATAATGGGCGCCTATCCAACGGTTGACATACGATGGGGTAATTGAAGCTACCGGTATCTACCGTTCTCCATTGTTTGAGACATGCCAAGAGTACTTAGTATTTCCCCCAAGCGACTGGTCATTCTGTGCACACGCTTTGCGCTCCCATTTACCCTAAAAGACTGTAAAATAAGTTTATGTCTCACAACATAATAAGCCGCCTTCCATTGCCAAAACGCTCACGCATCCAGGAGATAAAGCAGGAGCAGGTCGAATATCCAGATGGCATGCAAGTCGGAATATTTGACAGCAGCGTACCTTTTTCGATTAACAAGACATTGGTCATGAGTATTGCGCTAGCCATATCTTGCGCCGGCGTAACAACGTATTTCTTATTTGCGGCACAAAAAACTAAGGTAACGGACACACAGCCTCATGCAAAAACTGTCTTGTCTCAAACTACACAAAGTAGCAATACCCAGCCGTCGAATAATGCAGGAACGTCTACTTCGGGTGGCACACGTACCGGTTCACACACCAATACAATGAGCAGCGGTTCGAATAATGCAGGAACGTCTACTTCGGGTGGCACACGTACCGGTTCACACACCCCAGGGAATGGAGCTAGTAGTCCTCATTGGCTAATGACCTCTGGCCTTTTGGGCAACTTATTATCCATGAGCCCCAATGTCGCAGATCACTTCTTCAATTCCAACAGCGCTTTTGTCAAGAGCACACCAGTGAACGGTTTAGCTGCCACCCCGATAGCAAGCTATACGTCCTACGCTCAATTTGCTCAAGACCTGTCAGACGGTTCTTTTCCTGCGAACGTGCAATGGGTAATGTTCGGTATTGAGAGCACAACAAATACGCCCCTTATCGAACAACAGCAGCCAAATGTGTACCTCCCCAAATTCGCAGAACTTGCCCACCAGCATGGGCTGAAGGTCATCGAGGTACCAGGTATGGATTTGGTGTACGTTAATGGAGCGGATTGTCATTATCAATACCCAGAGACAACTGCCCAGGCATACCTAAACTGTCATATACCTCAAGATAGTAGCCAAGCTGATATCTATCTCATAGAAGCTCAAGGATATCAATCGAGCGTCAGTGATTATACATATGCCGTAACAGGTTCATCCGAGCAGGCGCTAGCAGCAAATCCTACGCTAACCATCATGTCGGGGTTAACTACCGACAGGGGTGATAGCGCAACGCAAATCTTTAGCTGCTGGCAGGCAACACACAACCTAGTATCTGGCTACTGGATGAACAGTACATCGTCAACGCTGCCTGAAGCTGACCAAGTATTGCAGTCGATCATGACTCATGGCGGATAGTCCTTACGCGCACTGCAATGCCCGTCATACACAGCTTCAGTAGGTGCTAGGTTAATCATCGTAGCATCTCAACATTCTGTCAGCGGGGAGGTACCATTTGGATTAATTCAAATATATTAACAGCGATCGTTCAATCCGTTACTATGCGCTGCCACAAGTTCAGAAATGCGACGTGTATACAAGACGCTATGTCAATCCTGATAATATTGCCCACGACACAATACTGTTTTTTTGTTTCGTTTTGTTCTATTTTGCAATACGATAGTAGTGTATAATTTTGGTATCAAACGGGAATGAGAGGTAATACACAAATAATGGAAGAAGAAAGCATACATCAGCCAGACGATGGTATTGTGTCATGCAGTATCGCAGACACGAACGATAGTGTTCATAAGCAACATATACTCAAACGCTTTTTCTTAAGCAAGTACCTTCACGTTTCCTCTTTCATTATTCTGTTTGGAGGAATCGGCGCATATAGCTTACTCGGAGCATTCGCCCAAGTACCAGCCCCGTCACAGCTAGTAGATACTATCGTACTACACAATAATATGAGTACTGCATCCCATCAGATGTGCATCAGTGATTATAAAAATAGCTCGACAAATGGTACACCTGTTGTCAGTTACCCATGTAATGCCAATGCCGCAGACCAGCAGTGGAAACTGTACAGCGATGGGACACTGCACATCCACGGAGGTAAATGTCTAGACGTAGCCTCGCCTTTTACAAAACCCGGATCAAAGCTAATCTTATACCAATGTAACAACTCAAAGAGTCATACGCAGGTATGGTCGCTAACTA
>JAJZCD010000011.1 GCA_021851735.1 bacterium
TCTGGAACGGTCATGGTCCAAGGCAGTGTCACCGATAACAACCCCAGCCACTACTACTGGCGTATAACCGGGCCAAACAACTACGACATCAGTAAGGTAGTGTATGACGCATCATCCTTTACTAATCAGACAATCACTAGCTGGGATCTGGACAACCTACCCAGCGGCATGTACACGATTGACCTGGAAGCGCGCGACGCAGCTGGTAATAAAGGTGCCAACTCCGTACAGACCATCAACGTAACCGTCGATAACACCGCACCGGTAGTCACCGTTACCGGTCCTACCTCTACTACAGACACCACCCCTACCATAACCGGGACGGTCGACAGCGCTAGCACTACACTGGCGGTGACGGTTAACGGCCACACCTACTCGGCGACCGTAGACACAACCGCAAACTCAGGCGGCACATACAACTGGAGCGCCGATGTCACAAACCCTCTTACCGTAGGCAACTACACCGTAACCGTAGACGCCACCGACATGGCTGGTAACACGAGTACGACTACCGGATCACTCGCAATTACAACAGCGCCCAGTACACCAACAGTGATCACGCCGAGCGTAGTCACGAGTAGTCCGACTAACAACAACGCCAATGGCGCAAATAATGGCAATGCCAACACGAACACCAGTGGCAACAACAACGCCAACAATGCTCACGTACTCGGTGACCACACAACAACGCCATCAAACAACCACACCATAACCGGCAAGGTAAAGGGCGACAGCACCGTCAACATCAAAAACGCCAGCGCCAAACACAGTAGATTCCTCGGTCTTGGCTGGTGGTGGCTGGCAGTCTTAGCCGCTCTCCTCGCCATCTGGCTCGCTGCCACTGCGCGCCGTAAAGCAATAGCGAACAAAGACGAATAGATCAAAACAGAACAACATAACAATACCCCCGATTATCCGGGGGTATTGTGCTACTGTCAGCGTGCCCAACCTAGGCTAGAGCAGCTTCGCCCACTCCAAATAGTACTGCAGCTCGGTAATACTCTCACGTATGTCACCTGCGGCGCGATGCTGCTCCTGTTTGTCGAAAGCCAGGCCGTATTTGTCGCCCATAACGACCTTCCAGCTGCTCACGTCAAGCATCCGGTAGTGGAGCAACCGATCGACTTCCGGCCACCACTGGCGTATAAAACGCCGGTCCTGGTGAATACTATTTCCTGCTAGTATCGCCGGTTCATCGCCAAACTGCTGGCGTATAAAAGCAACTAATTCCTGGACAACCTGCTTCTCAGGTCGACCGTTGTTGCGTATTTGGTCAAACAACCCATTTTGAGCGTTTTGTGCCTTCACCCAGTCACTCGCTTTGTTAAGCACCGCATCAGGGTGGGAAATCACCGCCTCATACGTGCCCAGCGTCTTAAATTCCCAGTCAGTGACCTCCACCGCAACTTCCGTAATAACGTGTTGCTGCGGGTCAAGGCCCGTCATCTCCAAATCCATCCAGAGCAACTTCGTGCTCTTACTATTTTTCTGTATATCCATGCACCCAGTATACTACTGCCGCACGTTGTGCCTATAGGGTAACCAGCCAACACTCACTTTTTTGCCAACTACGTAAAAACGACCTATTGTAGAGTTGCAAAACTAAAACAAAAAGGTCGTTTTCAATGTCTGCAATACAAAAGCTGCAAGCGGCTGTCCAGCAGCTGGCTGATGACATTGCACAAGTGATGTATAGCCACTAGCGTTTCGCAAGCTAAGGTTTCTCTGTAGTTTAGCCTGTGCGTCGATATTCAAACGGCGACCATTCGGCAACCTATCAATACCCAAGTACGTTACACCCTATTAACGGAAGGTTATGCGGTCTATATTTTTGTGTAAAGTTACGCCTCGTAATGTACAGCGGCTGCACAAAATATACGCCAAATGATCACGTTCGGGCGGCAGCTAGCGCCGTAGCGTACCATACCAACGCCTCAACAGCATCCTTTAGACTCGCTTGCGGACCATACGGATTTTCCCGCAGCTCTGGCTTCAGGACACCCTCATCATCGATCGCCTCACTCACACTGTCTTTCAAGAACACTGCCTGTGGTACCGTTACCGCGCCAACACCCGGCAGCGCTATACGCAAGGTAGCAATAGCCTGTGCGCCACCAGTCGACCCATGACCTACCAACGCCACCGGCTTCCGATCCATCTCATACGCAATGTAGTCCAATGCATTCTTCAGTACTCCAGACATTGATCGGTTGTACTCCGGCGTAGCCAGTACGTAGCCGTCAAACTCGGCAACTTTATCAAGCCACTTCTTCACCTCTGGGGTTGGTTTGCGCTCTGGGTTGTACCGTGGGCTAATTGCTTCATCAAAGAATGGCATCGGATAATCACGTAGGTCCAACACTTCAACCTCAGCAGATTTTTTGACCTCAGCCGCGATCCACGGGGCTAGCCTATCGCTTACACGCCCCTGACGTGTACTGCCAACCACTACTGCTATCTTTGTCATACATCCTCCTTTTGCTTCGTTAGTACCTAGCTAGGCCTTGAGGTGCCTGTTCAGCCGAGCACAGGACTACCGTTTTGTAGTATACTTTATCTAGTAGCATCATCAGTATAGGACCGAAGCTATACAAAGTAAAGTATTGACATGTGCATTCCCCCTACATACTCCCGAAGCGCCCACACCAGCACGCAGATGCGACCCCCTAAAGCACAGAAAGATTTGCATGGCATACAATGTTTCCACCAGCAATACCAAGCAACCACAAATGAACGCCCAGTCCGATATAGGTACGCTGGAGCCTAAAGTCGGTTGCATCGCTTCAGCCATGGAAATCATCGGTAGTAAATGGACCGCGCTCATATTACGCGACCTGGCCGACGGATCAAAACGCTTTAGCGAACTCGAAAAATCCGTTGGTACTATTAACCCCCGCACACTCAGTCAACGTCTGGTCGATCTAGAAAAACACGCCATAATTACTAAGACAGCGTATGCTGAGGTTCCCCCACGAGTTGAATACGCACTTACCCAAAAGGGCACCGATCTAGTACCTGTGCTAAAGGCGATGTCCGCTTGGGGTGACAGATATTACCGCACGCCCGGCTGTTAACAGAGAACACGAGAGCCATCATCTACCATGTGCATCCACGGTCCAGGCCCCTATAAAGCCCGCGCACGACACACTACCGTATTCCACGGTCGTACTATCTAGCTCGCAGACTGCGTACCGTCAGGGCTTACGAACGCTAATGCAGCGGAATTTATACAGTAGTGCTGACCATTTGGTGAGCTCGAATCTTCAAACAGGTGGCCCAAGTGGCTGTGGCAATGCGCACACAGTACCTCAGTGCGATGCATACCAAGGCTGTCATCCGGCACAAGCGTCAGCGCATCAGTGTTGGCTGGCTCCGTAAAGCTTGGCCATCCAATAAGCCCCGGCGTAGTCGATACATACTTAGCATCACTTCTAAATAGCAGCCCACCGCATACCGGACAGTGGTATTCCCCGTTTTCATTGCTATACAATAGCTCGCCGCTTCCCGGCGCTTCAGTGCCGTGTTCCCGTAGCACATGGTACTGTTCCGGCGTCAATCGTTGCTTAAGTTCGTCGTCAGAAAATTGTTGCATACCCCTTCCCTTTCAATTGTAGCCTGCGGCAGTTTAGCTCATACCGCAAGCAACTAGCTTACAGCCGATCAGCAGCGGCGATGCCAAGAAGATCAAGGCCGTTTTTGAGCGTATCAGCATAGTAAGCAACCAACTGTAACCGAACCGCCTCACGATCTCCTGAACCGATCACCCGATTATGCTCATAAAACTGGTTAAATCGTTGCGCCAGCTCATACAGATAGGTACATATATGATGCGGCATAAGTTCATTAGTAGCTTTCGCAACAATTTCTGGATACTCCGTAATTTTCCACAACAAACTGCGTTCGTCATCCTGTAACGCGCCAGCAACAAGTGCATCGTCAGTATCGTGTGCCTGGCTAGAGTCTGGCTGCCCATCTCCAGCCGCTCGCACTAAGATAGACCGTGCTCGAGCATAGGCGTACTGCAAGTACGGTCCACTATTGCCCTCTAACGCAATCGACTCTTTCGGATCGTATACAATATCACCGCCAATCCGATTACGCACAAAGGCATACTTTACCGCCGCCAAAATAGTATCCTCTGACGGATTAGTACCGGTTTCCGCACCGGCGGCACGGGCTGCGTCCAAGATATCTAACGCGGTAACCGTATTACCTTTGCGACTGCTCATTTTGACGCCGCCCTGCATTTTTACGACGCCGTGTGTCAGGTGCTTGGTGCGCTCGGCTGGCTCCGGAGCAAACTGCGTAATACTCGCAATTACCACCTGCATATACTGCTCCTGCTCATTAGCAGTAATAATGATTGATTCATCAAAATGGTAATCGTTCCACTTCGTGAGGCTCAGCCCCACGTCTTTCGCCTCGTACGTCGGTACCCCATGGCTATTTATAAACACGCGGGTGTGAAGCCCCAGTGCCTCGCCGTCAAACACCACTGCCCCGTCACTTTTTTTATACACGCCCCGCGCAAGCTGCTCTTGAACCGTCCGAACACCCAACGGCGTAACTTCACTCTCCGGAATAAAACGTGCGAACGGGACAATCTGTAACTGGTCATAGAGTGTTTTGAAGTAGTCATAGCTCCATTGCCGGACCGTCCAATATATTTGCGCGAACGGCGAGCTGTGATCGCTATCGGTATGCAGTTGGTACACCCGCTTGTTCAAGTCGATTATCGTAGCCTTAGCAGCCTCGTCGTCCTCATACGCGCTCGTACCCGCCACATAACAGGCGCCTAGCCAAGCTGGCCGCTCAGACTCTGGAACCTCGGCCAGCTTTTCCGGCAATGCACCGCCAAGCCGCTCGATAATACCCCACATACTCTTGCCCACATGGAGCCCCACATCACCACCGTAATTTATGCGTATAGTCTCCGCACCGGCGCGTTCAATCAGTCGCGCGATAGTATCGCCCACCAGTGTGGTATACAGGTGTCCGGCATGCAGCGGCTTCAGCGGGTTCGGGTCGGAATATTCAATCACTATTCGCTTACCCGCAAGTGGTTGCATTGGCTCCACACGCGCAGTAGCTGCTAATGCTCGGTCCGTAAGCCGTATATTCAAAAAACCCGGGCCGGCAACCGTAACCTCATTCACGGTATCAGCCAGACGCTCCCGAATTGACGTCGCCAGTTCCTCACCAATTTCTCGGGGGTTTTTGCCAACCTGGCCCGCTAATTGCAGCGCTATGTTTGTCGCATAGTCACCAAATTGTTCATCAGGCCGCGAAAGTTCTACGGTCGTATCGATACCGAACAATTCTTGTACCGCGGCGGCAACCGCTTGCTCCAATGTTTGCTTCATCGCGCCTTATTATAACAGATCAACGGGTAGCTTCACCCAGCTGCCAGCCTACAATGTACAGGCTACCCAGCAACACGAAAAAACTAAGTGTGGTCGTAAACATATCACCATAGTGCCAAAAATGGATCAAATGATCAGACACGTCGAACAATATACCGGCCGGATTGATGAATACATCCCAACTATTCCACCGGAGGTCACGCCCTAGGTAGATTGCGAAGCTACATAAAAAGAGTATGCACCCAACCATAGTACTTGAAACACGGAGCGACACCCGTTTACGCAGCTCGGCGTGAATCATATACAAGCTGCTGAACCCTAACAGCGCCGCCGTAAAAATAAACGACGTAAACATGACTGCGTCATACAGTACATTGTTCCGAACCACATCCTGGATATGGATAAAATCGCTGATCATATAGAAACTATTAGGCAGTAACAGCAGCCAGACGAGCGTTACTGCCATCATGAGCCAACTGCTCCACTGCCGCATACGTAACATACGGATTAGCATCAACGTCGCAATAAATGGCGACCAGGCCAAGAACAAGTTCCATAGCAAGTAGCTGAACGCTAAACTGCGATTAGCGATTGCGCCGGCCACATACAACACGATACTCACTACCGTCAGCTCCACCATACTTGCCACCACCCACTCACGAGGACTCAGACGCCGGCTCTTATGCATATGTCTAGTATACCCGAGACAAGTTATGAAAGGATACATGGCTCCATCCTAGGCTGTTCCAAGAACCCAAAACGCTGAAAAAACATTGGTATATACAGATTTACAAAGGTGCTTAGTAGTTAAGATTGGTATATCACTGATACCAGACTAAGCACTAGAGGTAGCATTCGTTGCCTGCCAACCATCTACGTTATTGCAGCCCGCCACAGGGGTGGGGGCTAGGAGTAATATACAAGATAGAATGTGCCCGAATGATAATTCAGGAACTTAAAATTGACATACTATCATGATTATGTTATCTTTTATACATCGCTCAAATACAAACAAAGGATAGAAAAATATTATGACCAGTTATGAAGCCCCGGGGGATCCCCAAGTACCACCTCCTATAATGGAAATGCCACCTCAGGAGCTGGAAAGACGCCTACATGATATGCTCCTGGCATACTTACCCCAAGGCAATGTAGTAGAGATTAAACCCCCTCAGGGTGAAGTAGTACTCCATCCCCCAGACCCCGACGTTGCAGCCTTTGATACTCATCTTGAGGAGGACTCTTCGCTCGAAGACAGCCCTAGACCTGACGAGCAGTCGCCGACATTAATCGGGACAACATGGTTGACTGACGCATTTTCAAAACCTATGGAACCGGACAATGCATGGGATCCCAATGGCACCGAGAAGGAACCAATCACGGAACCGGCAAAGAGCGACTTAGAGCAATGGTTTCACCGTATCGCCGGGCCGGCAGACGTCGTGCAAGCCGCCGAGAGGATAGCACAGCAGCAAAGAGATAGCAAAGTTGCTCCCCGTGTACCCGAGATTACCGCTGTAATTGACGGAGGCGTAGTTAGCTTTGGCATAGACGTTCCGGCTCTTATAGCAGCCGGTGCGATTACAATTGATGCCAAGGATGCAGGATGGGTACTCGAGGGGAAACCTGACGCTCGTCGGGTATTTTACGCAAACGTATTAGAATATGTCGCGGGACAGGTCGCCCCAGGCACAGAAGTACGTGACCTGGCGGTAATTGACCGTGACGGCGAAGTAATGTCCCTCGTAGAATACTTTCAGCTACCGGGCAGTGCTGAAAATAGTAGCCTGCCAGCATATAACATACCGGTAAACGGCGAGACTCCTCAGGATGACAAAGATGCCACCGCCGAAGTAGTAGTCAGGAAAATCACAGATAAAGTAACCAGGGCAATCGAGCAAAATGGCTCCATGACAGAAATCATCAAGGTCCGTACCGTAGGCGAAAATTTCTTAGAGATTCTCCGGACGCTAAATAAACTTCACCTTAGCTTTTGTCTTACTCAGGCCGGTCCAACGATGATCCTCTATGCACATAACTCTGAGAACTCTGAGGAGACCCTACTAAGTTCCTCTGAAACACTCTCACTTCCGTTGTTATTTGAAGCAGCCGCGCGAAAGGCAAAGACACTGCAAAAACCCTCTACCGATAACTCAAGATAGGACATAAGACTATGTGTAAAGATGAACATGTAAATCCAAATCCTGACCCCGGCTTACCTCCTCGATACATACTCGAAGGACTGGCCCATACCACGGCGGTTAATGTAATGCCATTGTCTGGAAGCCCAGGCAACGCGGAGCTTGGCTACACTCTCTACAGGAATCCTGCCACTCTCGACTTGGATAGGCTAGGTAACGAGCCTATGGCGCAGAGCGAACAGACAGGAGGCATTACTCAGAGCTTAGCGGCGGTACTTGCTCTCGGTGACGATGTAGCCATAGGGATTGTACGTGCGACTGATACCAGCAACCAGGTCATCGACTGTCTCAGCGTGTTACATGGCAGTAACGCCCTTTTTTTATCTGGGTTAAAGCCAGGAGAACCGGTTGTTATTGGTCGTCAAGTTATTGAAAGCGTGACAAGAGAACAAGCCCCGAGCGTAGGAGACCTACACTGTACAGTTATAGTTGACAGAAAGGGTTACGTGAGCGTGACTGACGAAGGATCAAGCACCGGCACCAGAGTATTTGTACGCGCTACAGATAAACATAACGAGACACCAATCCTCCCGTTTAACGATACATCTTGGTCGCTTCCTACAAGCACTATCACGGAGCTTATGCAGTCATCGGGGCAACCAACTGGCTCGTCCCAAAATGCACGCCTCGCTGCAGTGTTGGATACAAGCAGGGACCCTTATGCATCACAAACAGACGCTGACGCTATAGACAGAATGGCAATCTCTGAGCGTACACCTCTGGATTATATTGCCGAGCCTAATGCAACTATGCGTATCGGAAATGGCACTGGCCATCTCAGTCTGCGTAGAGCCGCAGATGGAGGATTGTTTTTAGAAGAAAACGACGGCGAACAATCCCGACCAGTAATTTTTGGCGGATCATCTGCCACGCCCACTGCGTACTTCATGATCAATCCGGAAACGGGTCAACAGCTTGACGAGATTGTTCATGGTTCATATGTCCACTTCCATGTAGTTGTTACATTTCGATCCGGGGATGAAGAAGGCGTCCCACCTATGTTCAAGCAAGTCTTTCGCAACCCACCGGAAGCGTTTGATGAAAAGACACTTGGAATGCACTTACGAAATGGGTCTGTCGTGGATATAGGTGGAAAATTATACTACAGGATACGCACGAGTACAGTAACCTTCGGACCGGTAGAAACTGTAGAAGTTCAACAACCTGAGAGCTGATCGCATCTTCCCGTCATCTCTCGTTCGACAATCTGTTAATCATGCATCTTAATACTTAAAAAGTAGTAGGGCACCCTAACATTTTTAATATTCCACTACGCGAACGTCACAACAAATTCAGCACCACCATCAACCGCATTGCCGGCATCAAGTGAGACTTCATTCACTGTCGCTATCTGACGCGCCAGGCTCAACCCTATACCATGGCCCGCCACTTTACTACTACGGGCCTTGTCAGCACGATACATACGCTGAAAGATATACGGTAAATCCTCTGTATCAATACCGGGGCCGTGATCACGCACCGTTAGGATATAGTGCTCACCCTGCATATGTCCACTTATTTCTACCGGACCGTCTTGCGGCCCATACTTTACGGCGTTATCGAGCAATATAGTGAGCAGCTCTGCCATACTCTCCCGATCAACATCAACGCGGGCAGGAACAACGTCTTGGACGAATTTCGTATTCTTCGCCGCATGACTGCGACGTATCCGGTCAATCGCATCACCCACCAAATCACCTACCACAACTGGCGCGTGCGATACGCTACCATCTTCATATTTGCTGAGAGCCAGCAAGTTAGTGGCCAAACGCTCTAACCGGTCCACTTCTTCCAAATTACTGGCAATAAGGTCACGCGCATCACGCTCGCTGAATTTCTTTTGGCGCAAGAAGACCTCGTTCTCCACCTTCATGGCAGCAAGCGGCGTACGCAGCTCATGGCTAGCGTCAGAGGTAAAACGCTTTTGCTGTTCGTGCGCCTCCTCTATAGGCCGCAGCGTCCAGCCAGCATACCAATAGCTCGCCGCAGCACCAATTACCAGAAGCGTTACGTCGGTGACCAAAAAGTCCCGGTCCAGATGACTCCGCGTCAGATTAGATTGTTGCTGCTGCGTCGTAGCAAAATACTGGTCACCCGGCGGAGTAGTCGTACTGCCAGTGCCGTCCAGATCAGAATAGCGTTGGAATAACTGTTCTACCGCACCCAACCTAGCAGTATTACCACGTTGGAGCTCATGGTCAGTGAACACCCACAAGCTAGCTGTCAATAGCAAACATAATGCCACTAGAATAGCAAAATAGAACACTGTCAGCTTAAGTCGGGCTGAATTGAACAAGCCCAAACGCGATAGCGTCAACTGGGGCAATCTCATGATCACACTGCACTGTAGCCGAACCCGCGCACCGTTCGGACTACGTTCTCACCTCCTGGCCTATCAACTTTTTTGCGCAGATTAGCCACAAACGTTTCAACGGTATTGTGCTGGACTCGAGAATCATCTGCCCACACATGGTCGAGCAACTGGTCCTTACTCAATACCTCGCCACGATGCGCTGCCAGATACTCCAGTAGCTGGAATTCTTTCGCAGTCAAATGCACTGGCTTCCCAGCCTTTGTTACCGTTTTACTAATATTATCTATAACCACATTACCGACCGTATACGTCGTACCCGCACCAGCAGCCGGTCGGCGCAGTAGTGCCCGGATACGGGCCAACAGTTCATCAAAGCTGAATGGCTTAGGCAGATAGTCATCAGCTCCAGCATTCAAACCCTGTACACGATCACCAATCGTACCTCGAGCAGTCAGCATCAAGATCGGCATAAGCTTCTTCTGTTCGTGCCATAATTTAATCAGCCCCGGACCGTCATACTTACCCGGTATCATCCAGTCAAGCAATACGAGGTCGTATGTCCCAGCTGCCGTGAGTGTCTCGGCGGTTCCACCATCATCCGCGATATCGACTACGTAGCCCTCAGCCTGCAAGCCACGCTGCAAGCTATGCGCAATTTTTGCTTCATCTTCTACTACTAAAATCTTCATCTGCGTATTCCTCTTTACACTATCCCCATTGTGCCAGGTAAAGCTGTATATCCGCTGTACTTACTCTTCGCCACGTTCTTTCTTGCGCTGCTCAGGCGTTTCGTTTGGCCGGTCGTAATCATCTTCCAGACGCCAGGTAGTACCAGCTTCCGGTGTGGACACTTCCAAGATATTGGCGTCACTAATGCCCTTGAGCCGATGTTTCTGACCAATTTTAGTACTGTAGCCTTGACCGGGCAAAAGCTCAGTCTCAATTAATACACCCTCGGAGTTTTCCCAAATAACTGCAGCTCGGCCGCTCATTATGAACCAGCTCTCTTGCTTTTTATCATGCAGTTGCAGGCTGAGCCGGGCGCCGGCATTAATATGGAGTACCTTACCTATATATGGTGCGTCTTCACGAACCCAATGCAGCTCATACCCCCACGGCTTCTCAACACGTTTTACGTAAGGTTCTGTGCTAAAACTGCTCGAATCGAATGTTGGCACCGTCTTTTGATCATCCATTGTGTGCATTACCCCTTTTCTAGAATCCGTTTCGTCTCTACTTTATAGCTCTCCACGTTCGGCTGGTCAAAGCTATTTACGTCAAGCAGCTGCCCGAGATACATCATCTCTACCATCTTGAACTGCAGGTATGACCCCAGTGAGTATTCATCAATAGCATCCAGCACCACTTCCATGTATGGGAGTCCCGCCTTCCGGTAGGCAATCTGGACCCCTTCCAGGATTGCCGCCATGATCGTTTCCGCTGATGTATCAGTGACCATAGGGACTAGTTCCGGGAAAACTCGTTCGGTCGGCACCGTAACCGCGGCAACCTTACGGCTCGAAACGAACGTCGTCAATTTGTCATGTGGTCCGCCAAGATACAACTGCCCAACGGAATGCAGGTCAGTAGAACCGAGCGAAACCGTTGGCGTAATACCGGCATGCACCATTTTACCTTCTAACGATTGCTCCTTACCAATGCTCTCCCCCATCAGCTGGCGATACCACTTACCAACCGATTCCAGCTCCGGATGAAAAAAGAAATTATCATTCATGACACATCCCCGCTCTCGTGATAGCGCAAGCACTCCTGCCGACTGCATCGCAATATTGTCATCACCGAGTATCCGGTCAAGTATATCGCTTGCACCTCGTCGCAACTGCACAATATCGATGCCGACGCTACTCAACGGTAACAGCCCCACTGCCGAGAGCACTGAATACCGACCGCCGACTGGCGCTGGTATAGGCAGCCGAGCAATATGCTGCGCCCCAGCGGCATTCCATAGTTTCGAACCTTCGTCGGTAATCGCTACTACCCGCTCGGTAACCGATCCAAATGTATCCCGCAGCACACGCATAATAATCTCAAAATTCGCTAACGTCTCAGTCGTTCCACCCGATTTACTTATGACCGTCACCAGCACCTCTTCCGGGGTGCTAATCGTTTCCAGCAGCCGCCCAATCGCCGTCAGCCACTCAGGATCGGTTGTTTCAGCAAATAGTACCTTGGGGAAACGAGTCGGTTCGAGTATATCCCGTCCTCCAAACAGGGCATCATACACCGCTTTCGTACCAAGGTTTGACCCGCCGATACCCACCACTATGCTGTATTTCAGAGCGCCGGTTACTTTTTGTGCGACAATGTCTTGGACCTGATTAAGCATTACAGCATCATCCGGCATACCAATTGAACTTTCATACGCATCATATGCACCGCTACGGCGCACCTGGCGTAAACGCTCTGTATACGCTACGAGTCGTTCGTCCACGGCACTCGTATCCACTCCAGCGTGCTCAGTAGTGAGTTGTAACATATATATTCCCCCTATGATGTCTTTGGCGCAGTCTGCAACGCGCGTTTTAGTGTGTCAACAAGCTTGAGTGGTGACGGATCAATACCGTTGAGTACTGCAAGGTAGATACTCACGAAATTACCAAGCAGCATCGCCCACAGTACCTGCTGTACTACCGTTTCACCTTGCACCGGTACTACAATCGGTGCCGGCCACCGGCCGGACAACAACCGTTCGGTCGCTTCGAAGCGCCGTTGCACTCGGTCATGTTCAAGGCCACTTCGTAATTCTATCACCGCGTACGGCTTATGCTCTGGTTGTCCACTCCAGCCAATAAATTCATTGTGACTAAATTCTGGGAGTACACCGTACCATGCTACTTGCTTCGCACTTTCGTTGATACAAATTTTCCATGCGTGAGCCGCTGGCGCCATTGTAGCCCCTGCATAGATTACCACCGACTTGCCCATACACTCCTGGGCAATCTGCTTTGCTAGATTATCCTTTGTTGCCACAGTCGGTCCCCAACCCGAACATGCGTCCATAACAAAATCGGCGGCCGTTTTGAGCTCGTCATCAGCAAAAGCAGCAACCCCAGCTTGCCTCAGTATTGTCACCAGCGCCTTGAATGTATACAAAACGGCAAACCGCGACTGCTGCATCACAGGCAACCGGATCAGGGAATAATCGCTCGTTCGGGCAATTTCCGCTAGCGTACCACCGCTAGTAATAACCGCGATCCGTGCACCAGCTGATTTCGCTTGCTCCAACGCCACGATAACCTCCTCGGTATCCCCCGAATAGCTACTGGCTATACATAAGGTGTCAGGACCGACATACGACGGGATGGTGTAACTGTGTACCACCTCAAACGGTACCGTAAGTGCCGGCCAAACAGGTACGAGCAGCGCTGCAACGGCTGAACCGCCCATACCCAAATACACAATATTACTGATGTGATGTGTTGGCAGTAGAGGAGTAATCTCGCATTCATACGTAAGCTGTCGCCACATGTGGCTGGCACAACCGAGTGCATCGTGCGCGTCTCGTTCATGGATTTTCCGTAAATCGTCGAGCATCTTTCTCTAGGTATATACCCTTCCCTACTATTATGCTATTGCTTAGCGCCCATTTTTGATACTATACTTTAGTATAAAGTTAAATGTGCTAATTGAACATCATGGCCGTTCGGCCACGTAAGGGGGTAGGGATGCTTTTCGGACACCAACACGACACCGCAGCTCAACCGGTACAAAATCCGTCAGCTGTACAGCCGTCAAGCGTTGCCGCTGTCAATCCGCTTGCAGTCGACCCGGCGACCGGTATCAGTCTCCCTACACCACCGCCACCACCTACACCACTCGAACCAGATGAGCCATCAGTGCTTGACCAACCAACGTTCCCAGTGTCCGACCCTATAGATCCCGAGCCCACCGCTCCCCTTATTGATCAAGCAACTCTGTACACAGACGACATAACAACTGGGCATACACCAGCTACTGCAGAGCCCCTTGACGAACCAGAATCAACCGCTGATACAGTTTACACGCCTACATCGAGTTCGCAGGTCGTATCAGGGTCTGAGCCTACCTTTGACCCCAGCGAGCCAACAGCCACTGTAGACAACTCTTTGGACGATACTACTACTGACTCGCTAACCGACAGCACAACCACTGATGCAGTGGACACCTATACCCCTGGGTCTTTGGACGAAGCACCACCAGAACCACCCGTAGACCCGATACCAACCACGGATACTGCCGACAGCACTGACAGTAATGATTTACTC
This sequence comes from bacterium, assembly GCA_021851735.1. Lineage (GTDB taxonomy): Bacteria > Patescibacteriota > Saccharimonadia > Saccharimonadales > UBA4665 > JAJZCD01. The sequence goes on from JAJZCD010000011.1 coordinate 14,144, forward strand.
AGTCTCAAGCAGCAGGCGCTCGCACAGCTCGGGCCTCTCGTCGACCAACTCGACCAAACACCCGAAGAACGGTTCCGTACCACCATGATGCTTATCCAAAGCACCGATAATCAGTCACTTATCCCAGCCGCTTACGAAGTAGCACAGACCATTTCTGATGAAAAAGCTCGCGCTCAGGCCTTGCTCGACATCGTCAACGAAATCAACTACTTTACACAACAAGCTAAGAATAGCTAGCTTTCCCCATAAGACGATGCGCAATTGCTTGACTACCTATAACCACGTGCACGTGGTTATAGGTACAGTAACTCGCAAGCAAATTTAATAGTGTCGCACTCACTAAGAGGATGCGGAACGGACATGCAAACCAGAATCTGCCACCTAGGCTTCCCGTCATCTATACGAATACCGTCATCAAAACAACATAGCCCCAATTGTTTAGCAGGGCCGTTGCTTTTAACTTCCGACGTTTAGCCGTATGCTAGAGTACATGCACGGTATAGTTAGCTACCACAAAATCAACAACGTCCTCTTTGCAGCAATCATCATCGTAAATGCCTACATCATAGTCGCACCGCTATGGCCACAGATTAGTTTTTGGTGGCAAGCAAACCACACCAACCGGCGAGCACAGCTCACGCAAGCACTCAATACGTCTCCAGTGCAACATAAGAATGCCAACCCAGCGCATACCAAGCCAAATACGCTCATTATCCCCGCTATGTTCTTAGACCAGCCGGTCTTAGAAGGTCCTGAAAAAAACTGGTTCAATCTCCTCAAACAAGGCATCTGGCACTGGCCGGCCAGTAGCACCCCTGACAAGGGTGGCAACACGGTTTTTCTGGCACACCGTTTTTCTTACACCGGACCGCGCGGGGCATTTTACTATCTCAACAAATTGAAGCCTGGTAATATAATCGGCGTCATATGGAACAACAAAACCTACCACTACGCGGTCGTAAGTAGTACCACAGTTCCGCCAACGGACACCGCTGTAGAAAATAACACCGCAGACGCACAACTAACACTGTTCACCTGTACGCCGCTATGGCACCCGGTAGATCGACTGGTCGTGGTAGCGAAACTGGAGACTAGTTCATGAGTGAAAAAACTAAGTTTTGGATCTTGCTCAGTCTGTTCTTGCTCAGCATTGCCCTGCTCTGGTATCTGAACGATGCTAGCTCAAGTATCTTTATCGGCTAAACTCCACCAATAGTGAACCCCCACGGACTGAAGTCCGTGGCTTCCATCTTCCTGCATGCTTACGCATGCCTTTTTTCCAGGGCATAAGACAAGACTTTGTCTTATTGCCCAGGAAGCACCTTTCACCCCCCTGACTGAAGTCAGGGGCTCTTCGGCGCTAGAGTAGTAGCCTCAGCTCGACATAAGCGTCATAAGTGCCACTGGCATTACTGTGCTCGCAGCCCCACACTCGTATAGCCAACAGTACACAGGCTCGTCCGGTAAGCTTACCCATCACACCCATCGAGGTACATCAAAGATAGTCATGCTATAAATGCGTAGGATGGCGTAAAAATGTTAATGATTCTCTACGTACGTCAGACCCAATCATCGCCTTCATCTTTGGTTTTAGAACCATAACCAAGCTACGTACAACAGATACGCTGGCAAGCGTACTGCATACAGCTTCAACGCTCGTGGCGATAGTAAAGAAGCCTACTACGCGTAGTACCACACCCTACCAACGTTGCAATAAGGCAAAAATATCCCCGAATCAACTCCGGGGATATTTTTTTATGCCAAGCAGGACACTACATCATGCCCATGCCGCCCATGTCGGGAGCGGCGGGAGCAGTCTTAGGCTCAGGTACTTCAACCACCAATGCACCCATAGTCATGCTCGTACCGGCAATGCTTGTCGCATTCTGGACTGCCTGCTTAGTAACTGCGACTGGATCAATCACGCCTGCCGCCTTCAGATCAACTAGCTTCGTTGGGTCATTCACGTTAACACCTTGACCGGCCTTAGCTTTCTTGACCTGTGGCAACCATTCGTCGGCATTCAGACCGGAGTTGGTCATAAGAATGCGGAATGGCTGTTCCAATGCTTTAGCCAGTAACATCGCACCAGCAGCGACAGAGCCGTCACTATCGTCAGTCGAGATAGTAGATGCCAAGTTTACCAGCGTTACGCCACCACCAGGAACAATTCCCTCGCTAAGTGCAGCTTTTACAGCAGCAACTGCATCGTCAACACGGTACTTCTTCTCCTCAATCTCGGTCTCGGTAGCACCACCTACTTTAATGACGGCAACCTTGCCGCTAAGGCTTGCTCGGCGCTTCTCCAGGTTCTCTTTGTCATATTCACTGGTCGCCGCTTCAGCCTGCGCCTGTATCTGCGTAATCCGTGCACTCACCTCAGTAGCCGAACCAGCACCTTCAATAATGGTGGTTTCGTCTTTCGTAACGATCACCTTGCGGGCCGTACCGACTACATCCAGCTCAACGTTTTCGAATGTCATACCGCGATCTTCGGTAATAACCTCGGCGCCAGTAAGGATGGCGATATCGTTTAGCATGTCCTTGCGGCGATCACCAAAGGCTGGCGCCTTAATGGCAACCGTGTTAAATACCCCTTTGAGACGATTCAGGATAAGCGTACCAAGCGCCTCACCTTCTACGTCTTCAGCGATCAGGACCAAGTCCTTCTTACCAGATTGTGCCAATTTTTCGAGCAGTGGTAAGAACTCTTGTACACTTGAAACTTTCTTGTCAGTAATAACAATAGCGGGCTTGTCGTACACCGCTTCCATACGAGCGGTATCGGTAGCCATATATGGGCTTACAAACCCACGGTCAAACGTAAAGCCTTCGACTACTTCGCTCTCCAACTTCAAGCCCTTGCCTTCTTCTACGGTAACCACGCCATCCTTGCCGACCTGCTCGATAACCTCAGAAATAAGATTACCAATCTCAGCATCACCAGCGCTAATAGTAGCTACTTCTGCTACACGCTTCTTGTTGCCCTGGATGTCCTCTGCTGCAGCACTTAGCTTAGCTTCTACGTCCGCGGCAGCCGCTTCCAGGCCTTTGCGCAGGGCCATTGGGTTGTGACCGGCAGCAATGAGTTTGTTGGCTTCGTTTAAGATGTGGTACGTCAAAACGGTCACCGTGGTGGTGCCATCACCCGCTACATCATTCATCTTGTTAGCGGCTTGCTTGATCAATTCGGCGCCAACTTTGTATCCTAACGTCTCATCGTCGACATCAGCGATTTCAACACCCTTGGCAACCGTCACACCATCATGGGTCACAGTTGGTGCGCCGTAGCTCTTATCAATAACAGCATTACGCCCTCTAGGGCCCATAGTAGTCTTCACTGCCTTATATAGAATTTCCGCACCGCCAAGCACGCGCCGTCGGGCATCATCGTCATAAAATACTTTTTTTGCCATACATATTTCTCCTGGTTCTATTACTATTCAATACTCGAGTTGCAAATACGCACGCTTATTTGACTGTCGCGATAACATCCTCTTCTTTAACCAAAAGATACTCAACACCATCTACTTTAATCTGCGTTTCGCTGTAACCTTTATAGATAATCTGGTCACCCGCTTTCACATTTTTGACTTCTTTGCCGACGGCAACCACGTTGACCACTTTTGGCTTTTCCTGGGCGCCACCTGGCAAGTACAGGCCACTGGCTGTTTTGGTTGCCGCTTCGATGGGCTGGGCCACTACGTAATCAGCGAGTGGCTGAATAGGTACACTCATACTTTTTTCCTCCTTTATTGCATAGTACGTTAGCATTCTCATGCCTAGACTGCTAACGCGTCAGCACTCACTATAGCCGAGTGCTAATACTGCGTCAAGTAGTGTCCCATCCTGGCACCAAAACAGCCGCAAACGGCACTCACTTTACCAGGATTACCGGTCATAGAGTCTACGACTATCGCAACTCGGATAGTACCGTACGGGCCACCTCGCGTTCATCCCACGCAAGCTTCTCGCCACCCATGGCACGGTAATCCTGATGTCCAATACCAGCCAAGAGTATGGTGTCGCCTGCTTTAGCCGCAGTAAATGCCGCTCGAATTGCCATCAACCGGTCAGGGATCACCTCTGTCTTGGCCGTACCACCGCCATTGGCAATGCCTTTATACACCGCTTTTCGAATTGCATCAGGATTTTCCGTGTATGTTTCGTCATCAGTCAGATAAATTTTGTCCGCCAATCGCGCCACGATCTCTCCCATGGGCTCACGCTTTGTTTTATCGCGATCACCCGTAGCTCCGAACAGTACTGCCAGTTTTCCCTTCGTAGATTCCCGTAAAGCACTCAGAGCGTTCTCTAGTGCATCCGGCGTATGTGCGTAATCAACGACAACCGTAAACGATTGTCCAGCATCCACGACTTCCATCCGCCCCGCTACTCCGGGCAGTGCCGCAATCCCCTGCTCTATCTGCTTGCGGGTCAACCCTACCGCCTTACCCACACAGACTGCTGCCAAGGTATTGTATACGTTAAAACTCCCCTGGAGTCGGCTCGTTATATGATACGTTTCGTCTGACGATACCGCTTCATATTCGATCCCTTTAGCATGTAATCGGATATTCCTAGCTTGCACCTCCCCCGCCTCAATACCGTATAAAACGCTGTTCTGTGTGACCACCGCGAAGCTTGCGCCGTTCTGGTCGTCTGCATTCGCTATGCCCATACGCAGCCCTTTTGCGTTACGCTGCGCCAATGCAAACAGCCGCTGCTTAGCAGCCACGTACCGCTCAAACGTTTTGTGGTAATCTAAATGCTCACGCGTAATATTCGTTAGCACCGCCACGCTATAAGGGACTCCCCACGTTCGATACTGTGCCAGTGCATGACTAGTCGTTTCAAGCACTAGCCACTCAACACCTTCGGCTCGCATAGCTTTTAGCCGCTTCATGAGTAACGGCACGGGCACATTGGTCATATGCTGAGTCTGCAGCTTTATATCACTGCCAACGCCCCAGGCTACCGTCGTCATAAGCCCCGTCGTATACCCCGCTTCGCTCAGCATACGGTGCACTATAAAACTCGTGGTAGTCTTGCCGTTCGTGCCAGTTATGCCGACTACCTTCATGCCTCGCGCCGGGAATCCGTACACACCGTTGTATATGATAGCCTCTATTAGATGCCCGTATGGCGCTACCGCATTAAACATGTCACGTGGAACGATTTTTTTGAGTAGTGTCCGTATATTCATATACTTCAGTATAAAGCAGCACATGGCTCACGGCTATGCTGCGTAAATCACATCTTTCAGTACTATAGAAACAGCATGGCGACCTGTCGATTCGCCTGACTACCTAGGTACAGCGTGAACGGGATCGCAAGGATAAAGAGTCTATATGGATAGACAAGCTTCCCGACGACCCCGTCACGCCAGCGAACCTGCTATTGCAGCTGGTCCTGATGCTCCTCGGCGCCCGAGCGGAGCCGCTGCAGTTCTTCCCGAACCGTCTCCAACTCTCCTTGTTGTTCTGCGACCTGCCGGGACAGCTCACTAAACTGCTGCTGCAGTTGGAGCTTGCCGGTCTCTGAGTCCACGGGCAACTCGCCGGTCGCGACTTCGAGCATTACACGTATGCGTGCGTCACGCTCTTGTGGGTCGTCAGTCGACGACAACGGTGAAAGCAGGCTCTCGGCCACATGTAGCAGAGCCGTCTCGTCAAGATCGAGGATACGCGCGACGCGTTCAAGCTGCGCCTGTGTATCACTTGACGGTCCGCCAAGTGCTTTGACGAGCTGCTCTGCCTTTTCCGTTACCGTATCGAGGTAACTGATGACTTCCGCTAGCCTGAGTTGACTATCGGTCACAACTGCCCCTTTCAATCATGGTGGTGGAACACGACTACGGTATGCAGCCGTGCGAAGGGTGGAGCATCGCCGTAAACCACTTACGCAGTTACGACGGAAAAGACAGCTAGATTCTTTGTCGGCTCATCCGTCGCAACTACGCACATTAAGCTCAGAACTCATCGTCACTATGGCGACAAGCAGCAAAACCGGTAATCTCTGATTACACCCACCGCACGCAGCTCAGGTAGTACAGCTTTTTACGTCAAAACCATACCCATTCCATATACTGTGAACGACCTTCACCTACAAATCACGTATCGGTGAGACGTGCAACATTGTGGAGCAACGAAATCTTTCAGCAGTATAGTATCGTACAAAAAACGAACGCCCGTCATTTTATAATCCTTGACGATGGAACAAAGTCCTATCACACCCGAGCTAGATACATCCACCCTTTCATTCGTTACCCTTGACGTCATCCAGGCTATGCGCGATACATATTCGAATAGCTGGTACGCGCATTTTCAACAAGCTCGGTCCGCACTTGGTCATGAAGATAATCTCCAAGATACGGTTGTGCATAACAACGCCATACATCGCCGCGCCCAACAAATAGCCATGCAGGCTTACACCGCTCAAGTCACCGCCCTGCTCGATACCCATATTCCAGATAGCGACCAATCTGAACAGTACGAGCGTCTGTGGATGCTCTTCCAAGAAACTGCACCCTATGCAATGACCGACGAAATCTGGTATCTCGGCGCATCTAGTAATAGCGATGCATATACCATCACTACGGAGACGTCTGGACGAGCATACGTCATTGACACGCTACAAGCATTACAGAGCGAACCGATATCGCTTCCCGGACAGGAACCCGAGCCGGAGGCAGAGCCGCCGCCAAAGCATGAGCCTGAGCCACCCCCCGATTCCCAGCCAGTGCCTGCGCAGCCCGACGAACAACCGTATATATACATTGCATCACCAGAAGTTATTGAAGCCCGCAACATGCGCGCCCAACTAAGTCTAGCCCGCCGTCTGGAAGTGTGGGGAAAAGGTAAGAAAGCACAACAGCGTACTCGTAGCTACACGGATGCACAGACTGCGCATCAACAGGCCTTATACGACGACCAGATCATTAAAATTGCTCAGTGGCGCACGCAAGGTCTTACCGCTGAACAGATGCAAACGAGGCTAGCCAGCAACGTTCAAGATGAGCACATAGCATTTACCCAGGCTGAAGCTACTGTGCTCAACCAGGACACCAGCCGACGAGCCCGCGTTGCCCGCTGGCTCGCAACAAAACGTCGCTTGATTGGTTTCAACATTGCCACTGGAGCCGCATACGGTGTCGGTGTTAGCTTCTTAGCGAGAGGTGCCTTAGGGGCGGTTATAGGCTTAAGCGGCGGAGCGGTGCTCGTTACACTTGGAGCTCTAGGAACTACCCGTGGCATACTAGCAGCAAACGTTACCAATCGGGTCGGCATAACACGGGGTATTGAAGCACGAGGCACCGAAGATAACCACAAACTAGCAACCGCGCTCGGAGGAGTCGCCTTGCACGATATGCCCACTACCATCGGTGCCCAAAACAATCTACTCAATGACATCATCAATGAACGTATCAAAAGAGATCAAGCTGCCAATCGTAAGCGCGTCGCAATCGCATCAGCCATTGGCGCGGCATCCGGCCTTGCAGCGCTGTTAGTCACGCAGTTTATTGCCGATCATGTACATCAAACTGTCTCAGCAATAAAACCGCCTGGCGGCCATCATGCTACAACACCGACCATGCCCAAACACCATACTCATCCGCCCATTAGACCACCGGCGGCTACACAGCCCGGCATGGTCAACGGATATCAGACACATGTTACCATTGCACACGGCGAAGGCTACGAGCAAGCTATGAGCGAACTCGTCGCCCAAAAACACATACACCTGACTGGTAGCAGCAGTTGGCAGCTATATTTAGCAGTCAAAGACCACATCGCTCATGGCAATTTCTTTAAGCACGTCCGCTCGTATCGAATGAACAATCCGGGCATGTGGGGTATTAGTCGTCCCGGCCCAGCCCAATGGAGACCCCAGGTAGTGCGCATTGTCAGTACATGGTTAAAACAGCATAACTACCAGTAGTCACATACGCGCGTGCACTACGTACTATGGTAGGATATACACTAATGATTGTACTTGGAATCGAGACGAGCTGCGACGAAACAGCCGCGGCAATCGTAGAAGATGGCTATAAACTACACAGCAACGTCGTTGCCAGCAGCATGGATTTGCATGCCGTATACGGTGGCGTAGTACCCGAGATCGCCGCTCGTAGCCATATCGAAGCGATTATGCCAGTTATTCATCAAGCGCTTGATGACGCGGCAATGACCTGGAACAACATAGACGCCATCGCCGTCACCTACGGCGCCGGACTAGGCGGTTCTTTACTCATTGGCGTACTCAGTGCCCGTACGCTAGCGATCACCAAACGTAAACCGTTGTACGCCATCAATCACGTCGAAGGCCACGTATACGCCAACTTCATTACCGAAACTGCCCTGCCCGGCTATACTGTACCCAAAACGCAGCCGGAGTTCCCGATGCTCGCCCTCATCGTTAGTGGTGGGCACAGTCAGCTGGCACTCTTCCGCAACCATTTCGATTACACACTCCTTGGCCAAACCCAAGATGATGCAATAGGAGAAGCCTTCGATAAAGTAGCAAAAATAGTCGGCCTCCCCTACCCTGGCGGCCCAAGCGTCGGTAAAAAGGCCTTAGAAGGCGACGCCTACACGTACAGCCTTCCTAAAGCTCAGATGAAGCATACAAGTCCCGCACTTGTCGCACTGCGCCAGGAGAACGACATCAAGCTACCACAGGTATCTCCTGGCACACGCCACGCCGTTTCATATGATTTTAGCTTCAGCGGGCTTAAAACAGCCGTTTTGCGGGCTGCTCAAGCTGCAGTTGGTGCAGACTTCACCCTACCGAGCTACGAGCTGCCACAGCGGCTCTCTGAAGCCCAGAAAGCAAATATTGCCGCCAGCTTCCAACGTGTTGCCATAGAAACTGTGGTTGACAAAGCCATATTGGCATTCGAAGAATTCACCCCCAAAACTGTCGTGATCGCCGGAGGCGTAGCTGCCAGCCCGGAATTACGCCGCCAGTTAGCAGAACGCCTACCCATTCCGATCGCCTACACCGACCCCAAATTATGCACCGACAACGGCGCGATGATCGCTACGCTTGGCTGTTTCACCGCCCAGGCGCATCGTCCCGCTGCCGACCCCTACACCTTAGACATAGCCCCCAATCTGAGTATGTAGCACCCCGGCAAAGTTCCCTGCCCTATATAGCAAGACGTATCAATACTTCACGTGAAAATCTCTGTTTTGCACAGATGTAACAGAGGTGATATACTCATCATATGTCTAAAATTCTCATAACAGTCGGCTCGGTACGTTCTAGCGTCCCTCGGGGACTATAGTTTTCTCTTCTATCACACATGTAAACACTGTTACATAAGGAATATCTCATGCAATTACCAAAAACATACGAGCCTAGTCAATATGAAGCCGACATTTATGCCCTTTGGGAGAAGAGCGGGGCATTTACCGCCGACCCAACCACCAATAAGGAGCGCTTCAGCATCGCCATGCCACCACCGAACGAAACCGGTACGCTCGGCATTCACCACTCAGTATTCCTAACGCTGCAGGACATCATGGCTCGCTATAATCGATTGCAAGGCAAAGATGTCTTGTGGCTACCTGGCACTGATCACGCAGCAATCGCAGTCAACGCCATCATCGAAAAAAGGCTCGCAGATGAGGGGACTAACAAACATGAAATTGGCCGTGACGAGTTCCTACGGCGCACAATTGACTTCGTAAGCCAGAGCAGGGGAACCATGCTGAGCCAAATGCGTGCCATGGGTGCTAGCTGTGACTGGAGTCGCCTCCGCTACACCATGGACCCCGGCCTCAATCGAGTGGTAAACGAGGTGTTCGTTAAGATGTACAACGATGGCCTAATTTACCGAGGTCACCGTATCGTAAACTGGGATCCGAACCTCGAGACCAACATCTCTGACGATGAGGTGGAATACGCAGAAGAGACTACCACACTCTACACATTCAAATACGGTCCGTTCGAGATCAGTACTGCCCGACCAGAGACTAAATTTGGCGATAAATACGTGGTCATGCATCCTGATGACAAGCGCTACAAGCAGTACAAGCACGGCGATACTTTTACTGCTGAGTGGATCAACGGACCGGTCACCGCCACGGTTATTAAGGACGAAGCAATTGATCCGAAGTTCGGTACTGGAGTCATGACCATCACACCATGGCACAGCATGGTAGATTTCGAGATCGCCGAGCAACATGGGCTGGAGAAGACGCAAATTATCGACTTTCACGGGAAACTATTGCCCATCGCTCAGGAATTCGCCGGTATGGATATAGCAGATGCCCGGCCAAAAATTGTTGAAAAGCTCGCTAAGAAAGGACTGCTCGTCGGAACCGATACCAACTACGTCCATAACATTGCCCGCAACGAGCGAGGGAAGGGGATTATTGAACCCCAGATTCGGCTACAGTGGTTTATAGACGTTACTAAAGCATCAGTAGCATGGAAAGGGAAGCAGCGCAGCTTAAAACAAGTGCTCCAAGATGTGATGCGCGAAGGTGATATAGAACTGCTCCCGAAACGCTTTGAGAAGGTCTACTTCCATTGGATCGATAACCTGCGTGACTGGTGTATCAGTCGCCAAATCTGGTGGGGTCACCGCATACCGGCCTGGTACCGGACCCACACCGATGGCACTACCGAGACGTACGTTGGCATGCAACCCCCTGTCGATGACGCAAGTGAAGGCTGGAATCAATGGGAACAAGATCCCGACACACTGGACACCTGGTTTAGCTCAGCACTATGGACATGGAGTACACTCATCGACCCAACGCTTGCCGAGGACCCCAAACTAAGCCTGGCGGACTTACTCCGCCTGAGTCCTGACTTCCAAGCCTACCACCCCACCAGCGTTCTAGAAACCGGCTGGGATATCCTATTCTTCTGGGTCGCCCGTATGATCCTGAGCACTACCTACGCAACCGGGCAGGTGCCCTTTAAGACTGTCTACTTACACGGACTCATCCGTGCTGAAGATGGCAAAAAAATGAGTAAGAGTCGTCCGGAGAGTATTATTGACCCGCTTGACGTTATCCCCAAGTACGGTACTGATGCCCTGCGCATGGCGCTCATCATGGGAGTGAGTCCTGGCAACGACCAAAACTGGGGATGGGGCAAAGTAGAAGCCAACCGCAACTTCTGTAATAAGCTCTGGAATATCGCGCGCTATGTAGAAGGCGTTACTAGTGACAAATACACCCCCGGAAGCACCCCAAAACCCCGTACGGCCGCCGATCATTGGGTACTCGGCAAATTGCACCATGCCACTGAGATACTGAGCAAGCATTTGGATAACTACCGCTTTAGCGAAGCGTACGAACATCTGTACCATTTCGTATGGGATGACGTGGCAGATTGGTATATCGAGGCAAGTAAATCGCAGGACGACAGCGAGATACTCGGATACGTTCTTGAGAACACGTTAAAGCTTGCCCATCCGTTCGCCCCGTTTGTGACCGAAACTATCTGGCAGACGCTGTACAGTGATACCGATAGCTTGCTCATAACCAGCACCTGGCCAAAACCGCAGCAGGCAAGTAAACAGCAAGCAACACAATTCGAAGAACTCAAGACTATCATCGCTGAAACGCGCGCCCTCGTAAAACAGCTGGGGCTCGCTCGACCGAACTTGTACTACACTGACGTACCGTTCTTAGCTGAGAATGCTAGCTTGTTAGCCCGTATGGCCCGGCTGGAATCCGTACGCGAAGTCAGCAGCGGCACAGGTCTCCAGCTGACTAGTACGCACCACCATTGTTGGCTCGATGTAGATACCGGCATGCTGAAAGCGTATGCCGACAAACTTGCCGAACAGATTACCGCCCAGGAGCGAATAGTTGTACAGCTCAAGGGGCGCCTGGCGAACAAGAGCTACGTAGCTAACGCACCAAAAGCCATCGTGGCACAGACGCGCCAACAGCTCGCTGAAGCCGAGGCCTCATTGGAGCGGCTACGCACTGAGCATACACGTTTCCAGGCTGCGTAAACGCAAGGGGACAGGCTACCCGTGCCAAACCAAAAGCACCCAGATTGACCGATAGTTTTTTGCCTGGCACTAACGTAGCAACGAGGAACGATTGGATCATAGCGAATCACCTAGTCGAACTGGCGTGATTACCTATTGGAAACACTTAGTACGCTAAAGCACGCCAATACCACATACACCACACGCCCAGGACGCTTACTCGGCAGGTTGTAGAGCAGTGCTAACCGCTACAATGGATTCGGCAGGGTGATTAGCATCAAAGCCCATAGTATGCCAACCAAGCGCTGCAGCGCCGCCCAAATTCACACGGTCATCGTCCACGAGTAATAACTCATTGGGTGGTACGCCGGCACGCTCAGCGGCAATTTCATACATACGATTCTCTGGCTTAAGCGCGCGCACTTCGGACGAGTCAACGATAGCATCATAGGATACCTGTGGTAATATGCCACGCTCGAGCATAGGACCGACTTGGTTTGGCATCGCATTCGTAAGAATCCCCAGCTTATAGTTTGCCGCTACCCACGCAACAAATTCGTCCATGCCAGGCGTAGCTTCCACTGCTTGCAGATAATACTTGTTCCAGTCGACCATCATCCCCAGGCGCTCGGCAAGCACCGTGTTCAGCTGATCTATACTAACATCGCCACGACACACCGCGTTGTTATGCTGCCAATACAGCGTCTCAATGGTTTCAAACGGTACTCCACTTTCTTCGGACAACATCGCAACTGCCCGATTAGTTGCGGAACGCACGAGACATCCGTTCATGTCAAAGTATACAAACCGTACTCCGTTTTTAGAGACCTTCTTGCCTACAGGAGCCGACGGAACAGCCGGATCCGCAGATACGTCACGTAATAAATCGTCAAGGCTAACACCAAGCGTTGCAGCCAGGTGTTTTATTGTAAAGACCGAGGGGGAGCGAATAGCCCCACGCTCTATTTTGGCAAGCGTAGAATAACTCAGCCCAGATTTGTGACACAAGCCCTGTTGCGTCAAGCCCGCAGCTTTGCGAGCAACCGCCACCACGCGACCAAGTCGCTTTTCCTCGGTCATTCCACCCGACGAGTCCATGGCCACATTGTACCAGTTCAACGTAGCTTATGCTAGTTAAAATAGCCAGAAAAGGTTAGTCACCGTCATACATCCGCACCTCACGAACATAGCTACTGTTGCGATATTAGTGCAAAATCATGCGGAGCATTGTGTAGAGTACAATAAATCCCAACACAAACGTTGCACCCGCACCTATCAGAGCGGGCCGACCATTGCCGCGCCCTGTATGCGAGTACATCTTCACGTAAACCCAAGTACCGGCGCCCAGCGAGAAGAGAAAGGCGATTAATCCAGCACTCATAGCTCATAGCTCATCCCGCATACGTAGCTTTTTAGCGATTGCGGCCAATTCTTCATCAGTCGGCCGGTACGGATAGGGTTCGTCCGTCAAGTGATTTGCTATAGCTTGCAAAAAGTCTTTACCCTTATTGACGGGCATAAGGTGAACATGCGCATGCGGGACATCAAACCCAAACACCTGTACGACAGTACGCGTCACATTTAGCGTGGTACGCAAGTGCTTGGAGACCTTTCGCACGGTACGAAACAGCGCGAGGTAATCTGCTTCAGGTAAATCATCAAACTGATCTATCTGCATCTTAGGAATAACGAGCGTATGGCCAGGGAAGTACGGCTGTATATCTAGAAAGGCGAGGGTCTTGCTATCCTCATATATCTTATAGCAAGGGACTTCGCCATTAATAATCCGAGTAAAAATTGAGTCGTTCATAGCCCCATTGTACCGTATGGTCGTTCGCAACGTCATCAAAGCTGGCGATCACACGGTCAGCCTGCGCTACAACCATAGGACGTGAGACATTCTCACAAAATGCCCAAAACATGTCTGCCTCACCGGCAGCACGTACTTCGTAATCAGTGTACCCGTCACCAATGACAACGACCGGTCGGGGCAAATCAAGCGCTGCAACCTGCCGCACCTTGCCCCTAGCCTGCGCCAAATGACGTGTTTCCTCACACCCGACAATAGCTCCGTCTGCATCGATTCGAAAAGCATTAGCCAACACATGGTCAGGTCGGAGGCCTAGCGCTTCCATGATAGGCACTATGCATTCCTCGAAGCCACCCGAGACCACGTAAATGTGGTCCCTATTCCGTAAGAGCCAATCCCGATTACGAAGCACTGAGGGAGTTACGGCCTGTTGCAGCCGGGCCGTAAGCTCATCTAGGTGTTGTCGGTGCGCTCGCAGCAGCCGTAATCGCCGTTGTAAGGAGACGTCAAATGGTAACATGCCATCCATACCCTGTTCTGTAATCCAACGTAGTCGGCGAAGAAGGGCATCACGATCCGGGAGATCATGTAATGTTATATCCGCTAGCTCGTCAAGCGTTTCACACTGCACGAGCGTGCTATCGAAATCAATAATAAATGTAGGCTGCATACTATGGATATGTAGTATACCGCGTGAACGTTACGCGTACGAGATTTCTGTTACAGTTCAATGAACCGGGAACGCCGGTAGATGATCGGGACTCCTTGTAACTGCACACAACCCAGGGATCCTAAGCAACCCGCAACAGTTCCCGCAGGTTCGGAAAGAACTGTTCCCGGTCCTGGTACCACAGGCTCCAGGCAATACTCTCCATGACGCTCATGACCCGGGCT
>JAJZCD010000048.1 GCA_021851735.1 bacterium
CAAGAACACACGAGCCGGCTTCGGATGGGCTACCCAAGGATCTGCGCTTGACACACTGAATGCCCGCATGGGTGGGTCGTTCGAGATGTGTGCGGGGTAACTATACAAACCTCATATATAAGATGCTGTCGTACCTCAGCGTAAAGACCGTTGGAGCAGCTTTATAGCGAAGCGCTCTGTGCTTGTTAGCATCGTTCGTAAACCGTATAATCCTTGCCATGAGCACAGATACGGATTGGGAAAAATGGGGCAAATCCAGCCCCTATTACGGCGTTTTAAGTAACGAGAAGTTTACGGGTCAGACTATCAGCGACTCGTTAGCGGACCAATTCTATGCATCTGGTCAAAACGACGTAGCAAACGCGATAAAGATGATCAAAGCTATGCATAATGGTACACTACCACAATTTAAACGTGCGGTAGATTTTGGGTGCGGCGTCGGAAGGATAACTGTACCGCTTGCCCAACACGCTAAGAAAACGACAGGTCTGGATATCTCCCCGTCCATGCTCGAAGCCGCCAGACAAAACCTGCCCGCCACTTTGCGCAAGCGAATTACATACGAGACGTCGGACAGCAACTTGACTGCTCTACCTAAACAGTATGACCTGGTGTATTCCAATATAGTGCTGCAACATATACCAACCAAACGAGGTTATAGGATTATATCGAAATTGCTGGATAATTTAGAGAGACAAGGCTTTGCAGCATTACATGTTACCTATGCTCATCAGGCACCCCGGTTAAAACGGTTTACAATAACGCTGAGAAGCCATGTTCAGATAGTGCATTACACACTCAACGCACTGCGAGGACGGCAAGTACTAACTCCGCTCATGCGGATGCATTTGTACGACCTCGACGCCGTACTCTCATTGTTCTATGATTCCGGTATACAAGAGGTAACCGTAGCACTCACAAACCATGGCGGATATCTAGGCGCCATGATAATCGGTCAAAAGACAGCGGACGATAAATCCTAACGGTGCGTATTGGGGCTATCAGCTGTTTGGTGCGCAGTCACACCAATCAGCGTTATGCGGTTGGCTAATACAGCTTACCGCCAACAGGCGCATCCTGGTCCGGTGTGATAAGCACGCACTCGTGATCAGCCCCAGGCACCCCAAGTGTTAGGACTTCTGAAATCGCTGGGCCAATTTGGCGAGCCGGAAAATTTACAACTCCGAGTACCTTCTTGCCTTGCAATTCCTCTTTTGCATAGTGTTTCGTAAGCTGGGCGGTAGACTTCTTGACGCCGAACTCAGCTCCGAAATCTATCTTTAATTTATAGGCTGGCTTTTTAGCTTCGGGAAAGTCTTTAACCTCTACGATCTGCCCTACCCGTATATCTAGTTTTTGAAAGTCATCATATGTCGCCATAGTAAATATCTCCGTTAGTTACCGTAAGACATCAAGCCAACCAGTACTAGAACAGCTGTACAGATTGCGTGTGTTGATACAGGTAAGTCATGACAAAAATATACCACAAGATAGCCGCCCCTTCTAAACGAACACGTCCGTGGTCTTACCAAGTCGGTGGGTTGGGGACGGACCAACTAAATACCAAACTAGACACGTCCGCACGAATGAAGTACTTGCCTGCTGATGGCAATAACCCTGAGTTTGGCTATCTCTGTAAACTCATGTCATGCTATCTGTAAATGCAGGTGTACAAATCAAAATACGGCCGGATACCCGGCAGCTGCTACGGTGACATTTACCCGGTTGCACTTGGTATCTACAAATAAGACCAGGCTCACGCGTCACTACCGCCAGCATCCGGATATCCAACGCCTTGTTTTTTCCGCGAAGCGAGCACCTCGAGCAGCCCTGGCACCGCTTGCGGCATAAAACCTGCCTCTATCAGCTGACCGGGTAGCTGCTTCCAACACTTAGGGTCAGCCATAATACGTCGTATTATAGTCCCGGATACTGGGCTAATTTGTGGATTTTCAATCTGCACGACTTCCCGCCCTCGATCCTTAAAAAGCCCAGATTTCTTCGCACTCCAGGGGCTATATACGTTAACTAAATTCGGCACTGAAGGATCTAATTCATCAAAAGCAGCAGCGTCCTTAATATTGAACGGCTGAAATGTATACGAATCAGCACTAATGCCCATCCGCCTAAAAAAACTTTTGAACATGTGAACGCGTTCCCCGTAAGTGAACGGGTTATTCTCGGGAGCGTTCCGCCAGCCAGCGGTTTCCTCAAAAGTCTCATCACGAAAAGGGTTCGTGATCAGGAGGGTAACCTTCTCAGCTCGCTCGAATGCCTGCTGTATATACATCCAGTGATTCACATGCAGCGGCGGTTGAAAACGACCATGAACAGTCATAGTGGCCAGTTTACTCATGGCATGTATGTCGGATCAATCGCCATAGCTGTCGTCGCCAAACAAAGACCGTACGCGCAGACTCTAAATTTCGATGTACCATCTACCTGATCGTTATAAAAGTCGCTCACTTTGCTGCTCTTCGTGCCTCTGACAAAGCTAGCCTCGTCTACCCATTTGAGTCGGTCAAGTTCGCTTGAGGCTCCCGGAAACATCTTGTCATATCCTTCATCAACAGTCACCGCAATATTAAGCATAGCCACTCCTTCTACCGAGTACTCCTCTGTCTGCGTCTCCGGATCATAGTTGTACCCCACCCTGCTACACCCGATACATACGTTCTGGTAGCGAAAGGTCGCCGCACCACTTGATAACTCCTCTATCCATTTGCCCTCAAGCCCAACCTTTGTGGCAAGCATGTGCGTGGCAAGAAGCCCAACGTTGGTACGATAGCAATCACGCGATCGCGTGAACCTCCATTCTTTGCCACTAAAGTAAAGGGACCGGCAGTTACTGCCGATACGAGCAGTGTCTTCATCCAGGCTTTCAGCAATACGTTTCATGCTCACAACCTCAGTCGGCACGCTTACGACATAGGGCTGGGTTTTTGCATCATCAAGTCTGCCACCGGTTGTATTAGTCCGAATACCAACAAGAACCTGCGTTGTATCGCCCTGCTTTCGCTGTATCGCAAGCGCTACCACGCCATTATACGACCGGGATATCGGCCCCCGCAGACGTCTTTGCAGGCGCTGTTTCATAGACGTTCCATCCTCTATCCCCGTAAAATCTGGGAGCCCTAGAGACGCCGCATCAGCGCCAGAAGGGAGCCTGTAAATTGCACCCATGTCGCTCAACATACTTGCATGATACACGATATATGAACGCACTTAGTGGACACATATTCACTAATCAGCTACTGCTCAAATATCCCTTCAGCGAACCTACCATTAGGAAGGACACTGAGTACCGCATCGTCAAGCGAAATAATTGCCTGTGCTGAGTCACGCAACACTTCAGGAGGCTCATCCGAAAATTCCCGGTCATCTATATTTCGCCTGTACGTTGTAAATGTTCCGGTAAACACGAGGAAAAATTTATCAAAAACAAATGCGTCTTCCCTGCTTTGTACACGCTTTCTGTACACACATTTAAACTGTATGTTCCTAGTCGTAATTTTATATCTTGCCAGGAATTCATTGATCTGTTCCCGTAACGATTTCGAACTTGCGATGCCAAATGTTACGAGCTGTAGCTGGCCAAAGAACGGCTGTTTGAGTTTTTTCATGACCAGTACGTTCCCGCTTGAATTATGTAATTCCAACAAGCAGGAGACGGTGGGAAATAGCTCCTCACTCAGCTCAAGGTTGTTATTGAGATACACGGTGCCTCGCTCGGTAAGCTTATATCTACCCTTGCTCACTGCGTCTACGTATCCCGCTCTTTGTAGCTGCTTTACGTGATATGTTACATTGTCCGAAGTTTCCGCCACGTCAAGCATGAGATCGCTAAATTTTTTCACTCCCGTAGTTTGTCGTAAGCTGTCTAAAATTTTTAGCTGCGTTTGATGCATATCGCCAGAAAGGGTTATTATTCACTCAACGGACACTCACTCCCGATGAGATTGACATACTCACAGTATAATTGACTGCAATAAACGCTACAAGCTGGTCGCTCCGTTCTTTGACACTCTGGTATACTAGTACCAATGCAAAACACTACACAAACAACACCCAGCATCATAACTATGTACGGCGCAACCTGGTGCCCGGATTGTCATCGCAGTCGTGCGTATTTTGAGCAGCATAACATCGAATACAAATGGGTTAACATCGAAGACGACAGCGCGGCTGCCGACTACGTAGTGAAAGTTAATAACGGCCTGCGAAGCATCCCGACAATCGTATTCCCCGATGGCTCAGTTCTTGTTGAACCATCCAATAAAGAGCTGGACGAAAAACTAAGCTAATCCCTACTCCGCTATTACAGAAACCACAAAGCCAGCGACGCTACACTTACAGTGATCCCTATGTTCGCCAGTACATGAAAAACCGCCGCCCAAGGGCGTTTTTCCTCCAGTAAACGTACCGTTTCAAAGCTTGCCGTGCTAAACGTGGTATACCCACCACAAAAACCAGTACCCAGTACCACCTTATACGTCGTGGACACGTTATGATGCAGCGCGAGTGCGGTTATTCCGCCAAGCAGCAACGCGCCGCTCCCGTTAATAACAATCGTCCCCCACGGGAAGTCACGACCTAACTTGCTGCGAATAATGCCATCGACAACAAACCGCGTTAGCGCGCCGACACCACCCGCAAGGCAGACCAACAGGACAATCACTTTGTACTCCTCTGACTATGGTACTGCTCCGCAAAGTGGATGCCTGCCGCGCAGCACACCATACCGCCGGCCACGCTCAGTATTGCATATAGCAGTGCCAGTGCAGAATGACCATGTCGTGTCAGCAGGCTTATCTCAACAGCTAGCGTGCTGTACGTAGTAAACGCCCCCATAAACCCCGTACCAAGGCCTAGCCGAACAAGTTGCCGTTTGCCACGATCCTCGCCGCGCCGCGCCAGGCTTTCAAGCAATGCTCCGAGTAAGAATGCTCCGAGTAAGTTACCAAGTAGCGTTCCATAGGGAATCGTCCCCGGGCGACCCGACAACCAGTCTCCAATTGCATATCTCGCGAGCGTCCCGAAACAGCCACCAAAAAATACCACTAGCTGTATACCGGGCATAAAGTGCAACGGCCACTTGTACGTACCAGGACGCAGTGCATCCGGGTCTAGTGGCAATTCCGGGTGACTGTCACGCGGAAACAGAGTAGTAAGCGTTTTATGCTTTAGTTTTTCAACCATATCAGACGGTTCCTTCCCTTTGGACAAAAGGCAATACAAAGACACCTCTATAGATCCAACTTCCCCCACTCAAACACCTAACGCAACATAAGTAGTTTCACCTGGTACACTGTACCCACCATGAGCTACACCAGATTAACCCTTGCGGAACGAGAAGAGATCAGTCGTGGCTTTGCCGTTGGCAAAA
>JAJZCD010000012.1 GCA_021851735.1 bacterium
GCTACCATACGCCATACGAGAAATTTAACGAGCTACTCGCAGAGAAAGGAGAAGCTGTACCGAAAGAGCTTATGTTGCAGTAAGTATTTGAGAGTGGCAAAATCTGTCAGGAAACCCTGGTGTAACTCAGTGAGATATTTTATAGATGCTTCGCTTCTGGTTCACGTACTATAGAGGTGCAATGTAAAGGGGGAACGCATATGGCACAAACGAGCGGTAAAGGGTGGCACGGTGATCCCGTTGGCCACGCTCGTGCCGGCCGAAAGGGCGGTATGATGAGTTCCGGCAATTTCCGTAACGATCCGAAACGAGCAGCAGCGGCCGGCAGACTTGGTGGGCGCATGAGTCCAGGCAACTTCAAGAACAATCCCGAACGAGCTCGGGCGGCCGGCCGAAAGGGCGGAAGCCGATAAGCGAAATGAGACAGCATGGTATGGAATATTATTGTATGGGTGTTATTCGGCGCCTTGGCGGGTTGGATCGCCTCAATTATTGTTGGCAACAGTCGTCGACAAGGCGCCGTCGGTAATGTCGTTGTCGGTATAGTCGGGGCCGTTATCGGGGGATGGATAGTGCGGCTGTTCGGGGGCAATAGTAACGGTTTTAGCCTGGGTAGTCTGTTAGTGGCAATCCTGGGTGCCGTTATACTGCTGTATCTTGTCAGTATATTTACAAGCGGACGTGGTGCGTCGCACCGCATATAACATGGACGAGGATGTAGGATACTATGTCACCAGATGACCAACACTATACATACAACCCACTTAGCAACGAGGATAAGGAATTACTGCTGCGCTATGGCTACCGACCTGGCGAGCTGCCGCCCGAAGACGAGCGTGAGCTTTTGATGGATTTACGTGACCAAGTCGCGGATAGCACTGATGACGATCGCTTAAGCGGTGACGTTCCAGCTGACGAGCGGGATGGTACGGAGTAGCCAGGAGGCGTGCCGTGATGTCCAGCAAGTACGCTAAATCATTCCTTGACGTTTGTCTTCTTCGTGCCGCTTTATAGCTTTAGCTTTTTCTTGCTTAGTTTTTTTGGCGGCTTCTTCCACGGCTTTACGATGTTCGTGTTTCTCTTCCGTTTTCTTGCCGAGTTTGTCGATATCGTCGTAGAGATTGCTCATAATACCTCCGATCTATTAGTTGATGACTTAGCAGGCAGCACATAATACAGAAGACGAACTCCCTATTTCGAACTAGTATAGTCGAAACTCTGTACGGTATCTGTAAGCCTCGTTACTGATATATGCTTGCGAACTTTACGGGTATTGGCTCGTGTTGTATACTGAACGCATAAAGCAATGAACGGGCTTGCCACCCTGGAGCTGCCTGCGAATTAAGCAGTGACGGAAATCCAACCGTAAAATAGGAAAGCTGATGATGGTCAGCTACTGAGGTCGCAAGTAGTAATACTGCGACGAAGGCGAGATGGTAACACGAGAAACCTCGTTCTTGCCAAGCACTAGGTAGTAGTGGTTGGTTAAAGAACGAGGTTTTTATATTGCAAAAGGAGCAAACAACAACCAATGAATGCGCAAGATATCCGTAACAAATATCTGAAATTTTTTGAGGAACGTGGCCATAAGGTGATACCGCGGGCGCTGCTGGTGCCACAGAACGACCCGACGACACTGTTTACCGGCAGTGGCATGCAGCCGCTGATCCCGTATCTGCTTGGCGAGCCTCATCCAGAAGGTACGCGGCTGGTCGACAGCCAGACTTGCCTGCGCGCGCAGGATATTGAAGAGGTTGGTGACAATCGGCACACAACGTTCTTTGAGATGCTGGGCAACTGGAGCCTTGGCGATTATTTCAAACCTGAGGAAATCCCGTGGCTTTTTGAGTTCCTGACCGATATTGTAGGCCTTGACCCGAACAAACTCTATGTGACTTGCTATCTTGGCAACGACGAGTTCAATATACCGAAGGATACTGAGGCAGCCGAGCTGTGGAGTGGACTGTTTGCAAAAAAAAGCGTTGACATCAAACAGGTCGACATTGGTTCCGAAGCTGATGGCTATGCCAAGGGGATGGGCGATGGTCGGATTTTCTTTTACGATGGCAGCAAGAACTGGTGGAGCCGCAATGGCGCTGAAGCATCGACGCCAATGGGGGACCCGTGCGGACCTGATACTGAAGTCTTTTATGATTTTGGTACCGAGCACGACACTAGGTGGGGTGAGCAGTGCCATCCGAACTGCGATTGCGGCCGGTTTGTTGAAATTGCTAACAGCGTGTTTATGGCCTACCGGCGTACCGAAAACGGCTTTGAGAAGTTGCAAAAACCGAACGTAGACTTTGGGGGCGGTTTGGAACGGATCGCTACGGCAGCCATTAACAGCCCAGACTTCTTTAAGATCAGCCTAATGTGGCCAATCATAGAAGAGCTCGAATCTATCTCAGAAAAGCATTATGACAGCCATACTGAGAGTATGCGTGTTATTGCCGACCACTTGCGAGCTGCTACCTTCCTGGCGGTGGATGGTGTGGTACCCAGTAATAAAGCGCAAGGGTATGTGATGCGCCGGTTACTGCGCCGAGCGATCCGTTTTGCATTTGAGCTAGGTATTGAACAGAACTTCTTGGAATGGGTTGTACCCGTTATCGCTGACTTGTATGTCAATGACTATCCCGAAGTAAAAGAGAACCGTGAAAAAGTTGTCGAGTTGCTCGTAAAAGAGGAAAAAGTTTTCCGACAGACGCTCCGTAAGGGGATTGCCGAGCTCCAGAAACTATCCGGTGGTAAGGTCGGGGGAGCCGACATATTCCGCCTCTATGACACCTACGGCTTCCCAGTAGAACTAAGTACCGAAGAAGCGTTTAAGCAGGGTATTACACTGGAAGATGACTGGCGTGAGGTGTTCGACGCACAAATGACGGAACAGCGGGCCCGATCGCAAACTGCCGCAAAGGGAACGTTCAAGGGCGGCTTGGGCGGCCAGACCATGCAACATAAAAAATATCACACGGCTACCCACCTACTACAGAGCGCATTGCGCCAGTTGTTTGGTCCAGAACTGCGCCAACACGGGAGTAACATTACCGAAGAACGACTTCGTTTCGATTTTAACCATGATCACAAAGTAACACCCGAAGAAATAAGGCAGCTTGAAACCCTCGTGAACGGTTGGATTAGCAAAGACCTGCCGGTGCAGTATACGGAGTATCCCACGCAGCAGGCGCTCGACATGGGTGCTATTGGTCCATTTGGTGAGCGGTATGGCGAGACGGTAAAAGTGTACCAGATGGGACCGGCTGAACATATTGTCAGTCTGGAAATCTGTGGTGGTCCGCATGTTGATCATACCGGCCAATTGGCTGAGGGTGGTAAGACATTTAGGATTATTAAGGAAGAGTCTTCTTCCGCTGGCATCCGCCGTATCAAGGCAGTACTCGCATAGCGAAGTCTACTAGCTGGCTGTATACGCCAACGTTGAAACTGGTATGCCCTAGGTATGATTGCCGGTCGCGCGAAGCCTGGCCGTGCCAAGCACATATGTTTTGATGCGGTTGACAGTGAGGACGCCTACTAACTCTCTGTTCTTGGTTACGGGGAGTTTACTGAGACGGGACCGCGTGAGCGCGTCAAGTGCGTGCACGGCAGAATCCTGGGGATGCAAGATGGCACCACTGTATGCGAATTCCCCAATTGGTGTGTCGAGTGCAGACTTGGGAAGCTGCCGGGCATCCACCAAGCCGGCAGCGTGTGACGTATCTGCTCTCACGAGTACGATAGGATCCTGATACCGTACCACATATTCTTGTAAAAAATCTCGGACAAGCATATGCCGTGGTGCAGCTACAAAGCGGCGTTCCATAAGATCGTTCACCGTCTTATCCTGTAACAGCAGGCGGGACATGATTTGCTCATAGCTTGCTGCGGCGGCTTGGTACAAGAAGAACCCAATGAAGATGAGCCATAATCCACCGAACAGGCCGGCGAGGAGCACTTCCACGAGACCGTAGCCGATAAGCATAATGGCGAGTATTTTGCCGACTTGTGTGGCCGTGCGGGTAGCCTTTTCCAGGTTGCCGGTGATTTTCCAGATGATGCCTCGAAAGACTCGCCCGCCGTCAAGTGGAAAACCGGGGAGGAGGTTAAAAATGGCCAGTGTCAGGTTAATGGCAGCTAGCGAACTGCCGATTGCAATCAAGGGTACGTAGGATAGCTGCCTGCCCAGGAGTAGCACAATGCCAAATAAGGCGCTGAGTCCGAGACTCGTGAGCGGGCCGACCCCGGCAAGAATAATCTCTTGTCGGGGCGACTTCGGTTCGTCTATGAGCTCCGAAGCGCCACCAAAGATGAAAAGCGTTATGCGTCGTATTTTGAGCCCTTGGCTCTTGGCGTACAAGCTGTGGCTCAGCTCGTGCAGTAAGACCGATCCGAAAAATAGTAGCGTGGCGATGATACCGGCCACAATCCGAGCGAGTTGAGATAGCCGTGGAAACTGTGTTGGTAAGATCCCGAATGTAAACAGTGCGCCAATCAAGAAGAACAAGATCAACCACGAATAGTCCAGCCAGATTTCGATACCAAGGACGGTGCCTACCTTGAAGCCGCTTTGCTGCATGAGTCGCATGCTCCTTATGTGGCCTGTCTTTATGGGCATGCATGGGACGCCGGGTAGGCTCTGGGCGGTACCGGTTTGTTTTGCTTTCTCGCCGAATGTGCTGCTGTACTCGAAACCTACGTAACAGGTGATACCCGAAAGCATGGTCATGCTCGTCGTGACTAACCACAGTTACAGTATGGCGCAGGCAACCTTTTGTGCCCGTAATATTTCTGACACAACACTAGGCAAAATCAGGGGGTACGAACAATATGCAGCTTGATTATTTTTTGCCGCTGTACCATTGTCGCCAGATTAGACGGTGTAATGGGATATACTTTGGTATGTCTCGAAGCCCGGGGATGAACGGTACGAGCAACAGCAGGGCAGTGGCTATGCCGGTGCAGTAGACGGCAATGACGTCTACGCTTGTTGAGCTGCTGAAGCCGGGGACCTGGTACCACAATGTGTATAGCCACAGCCAGGGTTGTCCGGGGTATGAGCCAGTTTCGTTCATGACACCCCATTGGTCACCTGATAAGTGCTGAGCGTCGGCAAGGGAGGAGAAGTAGTTGCCGTCTTCAATGAACAGGAGCGGCTTCGTGTAATTCGTTCCATAGAAAGGCTGTTGCGCCAACAAGTCGGCGTCGATAGCACCGCTCCGAGCCATGGTAAGTTCACTAGCGACTATGATTGGAACTGGGCCGTCGTGTGCCTTTGGAACGGTCGGTACGCCATGTGTAAAGGTCACTTTAGTTACGGCTTTGGAGTATGCTTGTGCCCACGCCAGTTGCTGTGCGCTGCTGGCACTGGTATATTCGCGCAGTGCGCTCGCAAGTTTGGGGTTACTCGGCGCTATGGTCGCTAACGGAGATAGTACAAAAGTCTTGGCAGAGTTAATCGGTTGGCGAACACCTCCGAGCATTTGCCAAGAAACGCCAACCTTCTGTACGTTTTCCGTGTCGTGGTTGTAGGGAGGTCCATAGGTAGCTGTTTTACTCGTGCCGTCCAGTTCACTGGCGGTTGTGCCCATGAAATCGGCGGGTGCTAGTTTTGCCCAGGTCTTAACGGTTACAGGGGGCATATCCGGGGACGATAGTAAGCCTGCTAGTAATCCGACTAGCACAACGACTATGACGGTAGCAATGGTGCCCTCTTTAAGTATGTCGTAGCGGCGAGTCGGTCCTCGCCACTCGGAGGCTTCGGCAACCTTCAATGCTTTCTTCGCTGTCTTCCCCCGAGCTTTTTGGATAGGGTGGGATACGCCCCTAATCCTGACAAGTACGATGTGGACCGCTACGAAGGCAGCAAGGAGCAACGGGATAATGACAATATGCCAGGTGATCATTTGGCCGAAGTTCATGAGATTAAAGAACGAACCAAGACCGACGGAATTTATAGCATCTTTACCGTTAGTGGCAATCCACTGGGAATCAAAATTTTGTTGCGAAAGGTAGCCCGTGAAACATGCCAAAATCGCAATAGAGAATGCCAGGACGCCTGTCATCCATGTTAAGGCCCGTTTGCCTCGCCAAGCAGCCATCCAGAATTTTCCCCATAGGTGGATAACCATAAAGGCCATAAACAGCTCAACGCTCCATAGGTGGACACTGTTTACAAAATGCCCCAATGCACTCTGGTGCCACCAGTCGACACCGCCCACCGCAAGCACTGCGCCGGAAGCGACGACCAACCCTAAGGCGGCGAGGGTTGCTATGCCAAAGACGTAGATCCATGAAGCAACGTAGGCTGGCTGCGTATCCGGTAATAACTTTCCGGGGGGTAGGATATACAAAAAGAAGTTTCTGACCTTATATGTCCACATATCTTTCATAGCTGCCTCTTCGGGGGTCTCGGCTTCACGGTCGTGCTTCGCATATCCCGGCAGACGTTTACTTTTCGGGAATGGCAACAGTAAGGCGAGGCTGAACATGACGAGCATGGTCGCGATAACAACGATGTTGGCGGTCGAGATTGTAAAGATTGACCAGTGTAAATAATGCTGTGAATGGTCTAAGTTAATAATCGCAGCTATAAAGTTTGAATTCATTGGGCTTATTTCCATTTAGTTATGCTTACGCTTATTTGTATCGCAAAATATATACTATAGTCAATATTATTCCTCTACATTATGCCTCGCAACATGCGAGCTTAAACCTGCAGATTACCATATGGATGCTGGCATCTCGTGTGGCTGGCCCACCTTACTCTGTGTGTACAGTCATTGGGGCTGCGTTTGTAGAGAGGTGTAAGCCCAGCGTGATAGTATGTATGCATGACAAACGTAACAAAGCTGACTGTTGGCACGCGGGCCAGCCAAATGGCACTTGCCCAAACCGGGATAGTTATACAAGCGCTCAAGGCCAGGAGCCCTGACATTGCTGTAACAGTTACAAAGATAACAACGAAGGGCGATGTCACCGATACCCCGATTCCACTAGATACAGTCGGTAAGGCTTGGTTTACGAAAGAGATTGAGCAAGCGCTCATTGATGGCACTATAGATTTTGCGGTGCATAGTCTGAAGGATCTGCCGCCGGAAACCCCTCCCGGTTTAGCCATCGTGCCGGTGCTTGTTCGTGACGACCCGAGAGATGTACTGGTTTGTAATACACACAAAACGCTGGCCCAATTACCGAAAGGCGCTATCATCGGCACGGACAGCCTTCGCCGCAAGGCCTTGCTGTTACAGCAGCGCCCCGATGTGCAGGTCAAGAGCGTACGCGGTAATGCGAATACCAGGTTACAGAAAATGCAGCATGGTGAATATGACGCGCTTGTCATGGCCGCGGCAGGACTTGAAAGAATACAGTGCACGGGTGCTATTACAGAATACTTTGATCCGACAGTGTTCGTTCCGGCAATCGGGCAGGGAGCGCTAGCGATTGAAGTTCGTGTCGACCAACCTGAGATGCGTGCGCTTTTTTCTGCAATCCAGGATGAAACAACGCTGCGCGCTATTGCCGCAGAGCGGGCGTTTGCCGAGATAGTCGGAGGCGGTTGTAAACTTCCGGTAGCCTGCTATGTCCATTTTGAAAACGATCTGGCGTATATTCACGGGTTAGTCGGGAGTATGGATGCGGCAGAGTGCAGCATACAGACGGTGAGCGGACCAGCGTCAGACGCTGTATCATTAGCAGAACAGCTCGCCCGCGAACTAGCCAAAGAACCCTTCGTGGCCGACTACAATGAAGCGGTCCGCTAAGACGGTCATACTAACGCGAAGCAAAGCGGGTAATCGGGCGTGGGCTCCATATATCCGGGATATGGGCCTGGAAGTGTACGATGCCCCCGCAATCACAACTCGGGCGCGTATGCTTACAGCGGAAGAAAAAACGATAATCGGAATGCTGCAGACTTTTGACTGGATCGTGTATACGAGTGGTGCGGGCGTGCGTCATTTTCATGAAGCGGTTGTCGAGGCGGGCGCACCATGGCCGCCGGTCGGACCTCGTGTAGCGGTCGTTGGAGCACAAACTAGTCGTGTCGCAGCGGGGGCTCGGTTACCGGTATACTTCCAGCCTACGAAATCGGATAGCGCGACGCTCGCACAAGAACTGCCGAACGTGCATGGAGCGCGTATCCTGCTTCCGCGCACTACGCTTGCGTCAGGAGAATTAGAAACAGCACTTAGGCGTCGCGGTGGCATCGTTACAGCCCTATCGGTATATGAAACCCATATTGTTACGACACCGGATACGACGCTCTTGGCCATGGTGCAATCCGGTAGTATAGGCGCATGTGTATTTGCTAGTCCGTCAGCTGTAGCTGGTTTTTGCCAAAGAGTCACGGAGCCGTGCGAATCACTCGTCCGGCATGTGCCGGCCGTAGCCATCGGGCCGGGCGTTGCGGACGTTTTGCGCAGTAACGGCTTCGTGGACGTGCATATCTGCCGGGAACCATCCATAGGCGGTGTCATAGAGGTACTCCACCAGCTCTTTGGGTAATTGCGGAGCTGTACTGGTATAATGCGTCATATGTTTAATGATGCGTTCCTGAAGGCGTGCTACGGCAAGCCAACCGAGCGGATACCCGTGTGGTTTATGCGACAGGCAGGTCGTTCATTGCCCGGGTATCGGGAGCTTCGTAAGAAATACGATCTATTAACGTTGATTCGATCGCCAGAACTGGCCGCACAAGTTAGTCTTGAGCCAATTGAGCGGCTTAATGTCGATGCGGCAATCGTGTTTGCCGATATCATGCTGTTACCGATTGCCTTGGGAGTGGACGTCGAGATTATCGACGGGGTTGGTCCGGTTGTCGGCGACCCCATTACAAGCGTCGCTGATAGCAAACGGCTGCAACCGTTTAACCCGGATTCGGTTGATTTTCTACGAGAGACTATTAGGATTTTGCGTGGCGAGCTGCAGGTGCCGCTTATCGGCTTTTCGGCAGCGCCGTTTACGATCGCAAGCTACTTGCTGGAAGGTGAACCAACGCGCCGGTGGGTCAAGACAAAGCGCTTTATGTTTACGCAGCCCGATGGATGGAGCCAGCTCATGGAAGTTCTCTCGGACGCCATAGTTGCATACCTGTCGATGCAGATTGATGCTGGTGCGCAAGCAGTACAATTGTTTGACAGCTGGGTTGGCTGCTTGTCCCCGGAAGATTACCGTGTGTTTGTGCTGCCGTACGTGCAGAAAATATTTGCTGCGCTCAAGGACAAAGGAGTGCCGCGCATACACTTCGGGACTAACACTGCCGGTATGCTCACGGACTTTGCAAATGTCGACTGTGAGGTAATTGGTCTTGACTGGCATATCGACCTTAATCGGGCGTCATCAATGGTAGGAGGCAAGGCCTTACAGGGCAATCTTGACCCGATGGTGGTGCTCACGGCTGATCGGCAGACAATACGATTAAAAGCTGACAGTATTATTGACAGTTTGCCAACACGGGATGGTTTTATCTTTAATTTTGGACACGGCGTGCTGCCTGAAACAGAAGTAACCAAATTACAAGAATTAGTGGAGTATATACATGACAAATAGTACACCTGCAAAGCTCGGCGTCGTTATTATGACCTACGGCTCGGCTACGACTTCCGAACATGTTGCGGAGTATATGCAGCATATTTATAAAGACGCGGTTCCCGAAGGGCTCGTTGAGGATTTCATGGAGCGCTACAAGCAAGTCGGGCGGTCACCGCTTATCGAGATCACTGAACGGCAAGCTGAACTGTTAGAAGCAGAACTGAACGTATCCGGTGATGACTTTGTGGTAAAAGCCGGGATGTTGCATTCTCATCCGTTTATTGATGAGGCGGTACAGGCCTGTCGTGTTGCCGGGGCACAGCAGTTAGTCGGGGTGATCCTATCTCCACAGTTTTCCTCGTTTATTATGGAAGGTTACCGGACGAGCCTACAAAATGCCGCACAAAAACATGGATATGGTATGGACGATGTAATAGTTGCGGGTCCTTGGCCGACTGAGGCGAACTTCATAGAACTGCTGAGCGAGCGGGTAAACGAGGCGCTAGGCAAGCTCCAGCCGCAGTATGGACATGTGCCAGTAGTTTTTACGACGCATAGCCTTCCAGAGCGTGTCGTTGCACGAGACCCTGCCTATCTGCAGCAACTCCAGGCGACCGCTGAAGCGGTTGTAGCCAAGCTGGATAATCCAGAGCTTGAGTGGTATCGTGGCTACCAAAGCGCGGGTCACACTCCTGAGCCATGGTTAAAGCCGGATCTGGTCGATATCCTTGCCGATTTGCACGACAAGCACGATACGGCGGTCCTTATTGTTCCCATACAGTTTCTAGCAGACCACCTTGAGATTCTGTATGATCTTGATATCGCCGGCGGGGAACAATGCGCAGAATACGATATAGCATATAACCGTATAGAGTTGCCAAATACTGCCCCGCTGTTTATTACGTCTCTCGCGGCAGTTACGAAGGAGAC
Source organism: bacterium (assembly GCA_021851735.1). Lineage (GTDB taxonomy): Bacteria > Patescibacteriota > Saccharimonadia > Saccharimonadales > UBA4665 > JAJZCD01. The sequence continues at coordinate 10,459 of JAJZCD010000012.1, forward strand.
GGCAGCAACACTACACAAGTAGCCGGGCTGTATCCTTAGCTTCGCTAACGCAACTGTTACGTGGCCTTTGACGATGAGCGAGCAGTCCGGGCTGAGAACTTGCGTACCATTGGTGCTACTTGTCGCCGTACGGTTACGTAAGACCACGGCAGGGCCTGTGTACGGAGCCGCCTTGGTATACGACTGTATGTTTGGCGCATACTGACATCGATTACACGGGCTAGCTGTTGGTCGCGTTTTGTTGGGTAGAGCCCGGCTTGTTCCTGCAGCCGCGGGTCGAGGGACGTTATAGAGACGGCTTGCCCGATCCTGGCGAGCGTTTTGGGAAATCGAGGACTCGAGAATCGGAAGACGGTCTGAGCCATCGTGCGGCTGGCGTCGGTTTGTAGGAGATGACCGTGTTCGATCATGGACTCCCAGTAGTTGTCTAGCTCCTCTATAGTAGCCGGCATGATGCTTGGGTGTATGCCAAACATTTGTCCAAATTCTTTGATGTCTTGGTATAGGCCTGCCCGGGCAATATCGTCTAATGGTTGCGCCCAGCGCCGGCTGGATTCTTCTGCTCCCTTAAACACGCAGGCTAACACCCAGGTTTGTAACGACGCATCGTTAGCGCTATAGTGCTGTACATCTGGGTGTGTACCTGCTACGGTGTTATGAAAGCTCCACAAGCGTTCGGCGACCGCCTGAGACTCCGATGCGCTGCCAAAGGTGATCAAGATTGCGGCATCGATAGTGCTGAGTAGCCGGCTCCACGGCTTACTGGTGAAGCTGCTATGATGCTGGACCGCGATGGCTATTGGGTCGTTCATGACCGTCAGGCCGGCAATGTATGGATAGAGCGCGAAACCGGCAGGTTCGGTATATTTTCGGATAGGGCTCTGTTTAGTAAAACCCCAGCCCTGTTGGTACTGTGGTCCTGTGTTAAGACGGGGCTCATGTTGATGGGGTGACTGATCGGATGCCATACTACCATAGTAGACTACTTGCAAGACCTAGGCGAATGATATGCTAATGTTTTGGACCATTTACCCAGACGCAAGTCGATGACGTGTGTCAGATAGCGACAGACGTACTTCTCGGATGGGCGTTTTTGTCTAGCCAATGTGAATATCTGGATCGTGAGGGGGCATTATTCGCAGTAGACGTTTGCGAAGTATGTAGCCACGTATCAGTCGGTACCCGACATACCCAACCCCCGCTACTGCTGCAGCACCCAACAGACCACCTACGCTGTATGCAACAAGGTGTGTCCGTATGGTATTAACGACACGCTGTATCCATGAGCTGCTGGTTGTACTGGCGATGCTAGTGGGCGTGCTATTTTTGTCCCCAGTGCCGGGATACGTGGCGGTGTTTGATTGCGACGTGGACTGGTGTGCCGAAGCAGCAGTACCGTTTGATGGTCTTGCACTATTTCCACTTGTGCCGCCACTACCACCACCATTATTACCACCAATACTGTTGTTATGTACGGTTATACTGATATTTTTAGATACGCCGACATTGCCGGCTGCGTCATACACCTTAGCCTCTAACGTGTGCGTGCCGTTTGCAACAGATGCACTGTTCCAATTGCAGTTCCACGGCGATTGAGTAATACTCTTGACCACGGTATTGTCAACTAGAAGATTAACATTTGTAATACTGACACTGTCACTGGCTGAGATATTAATTGGCACCGTTCCGGAAACGGTGGTGCCGTTGCTGGGTGTGGTAATGCTAGCGGTAGGCGATGAAGACACTATTTTGTTCTGATATACTCGTATCCAGTTCACGAGCATAGATTGTGGTAGGGTGCTATTGTTGACGGTACCACCGTAGCTACCAACTTGTAGATCAATCAGCAGACGTTCTGTACTGTTGGAGATGTCAAAGGGCCAGCTCCAGCCCGATTGCATATTATGTGGAGTATCAGTGGCGGTGATGTTACCGTCAATTGTGAACTCAATTTTGCCGGGCGACCAAATTGCACCATATGTATGATACTGTGTACACCATTGTGTGCTGGCGATGTTATTATTGCCAATGTTCCAACTGCCGCTGGAAGAAGGACCATGTAAGGACTGTTTGGCATTGGTACCATTGTATCCTTTCATAACTTCGAGATAGTCAATCTCGCCACCGCTGGGCCAGTTAGCTCCGTCCGACCAAAAGGCGGGCCATAAGCCGGTACCTGACTGGCACGGTACCTTAATGTTAGCCTCAACTGTTCCATACTGGAAATTGAATAGGCCGTTAACGGCTGGGCCGGTGTCCATTCCGCCGGATTCATAATCACCGCTACCATTTTTACACGGCACGCCTCCCGGGTTGTACGTCGCTGTTTCGACGAGCTGACCTTGACCATTGAGGTAGATGTGACTGCGGTTATCTACAAAGCATTCCTCTCCCCAGCGATCAGGATTCGTTCCGCCTAGTATATCCCACTTTGACGCGTCAGGAGCTGAGCCAGACGCGCCATTAAATTCATCGTCGAAGACGAGAGTGCTTACGGTAGCCGTCTTGGCGTAGTGAGGGATCAATTGGTGTATGTTCGTGAATATACAAGCAGTACCCAGACCAAACAGCATCGTCGCCATGCTTACGTGCCATAGGCGTAAATAAGGATGATGATCATGCTTGACTAGTCTAGTATATCTGGACGTATGTTTCGATGGTGGCAGTAGGTTCATTTGCATGCTTGTATTAACTTCTATTGTAGCTGTGAGTATAACAGGCAGGACAGCTAGAAAAACAGGGAGCTATAGTGAGCTTAATGCTTGTACGGTTAGTGATACAACAGCACACCAATTACTACTAAAAGGTTGGCAACTTCCCATAAGATAAAGCTAACAATGATGCTTCTCTCTTTATGGGCTATACCGTAAAACACCCAAGGGAGCGTTACGACGAATATGAGAGCCCAGGTGCTGAGTGATACGCCCTGTGCAGAGTGAGTTGAGAATATGGTATAGATTTGCGGTACGACCGTAAACGGACCGACTACGCCTGCTATGAATGTCAGCTTGTCTAAAAAGACTATGTATCGTGATTGCGGGGTCTTTTTTAATCCGATGCGCCGTTCATGTTTGTGGCGCATGCCTAGATGGTGCATATCTAGACTATAGCATACACAATATGCTTCGTTACTACTTTCACGATTTTGGGTCTCTAACGTAACGGCATGATACACTGCTTGCATGTCACAGAAAATTGCGGTCATTGGCGGCGGTATGGCTGGGGCTGCAGCTGCTCATACTTTGCTAGCAAAAGGTTACGATGTAGTTGTTATTGAACAGAATGACCGTTTGGGCGGGCGTGTGCATACTCATGTGGTGCATGGTGCTGCTGTTGAAATGGGTGCAGGTTTTTTAAACACGCGCTACGTCAATCTCTTGAGCTACCTGGTAAATGCCGGTCTCGACAAACAGCTGCACAGATACCACGGAAACGTGGGGCTGTATACGGATGGTCGGGTGCGCATGATAACGCCGGGTACTCTAATTAGCAGCAAGCTTTTATCGGGGCCGGCTAAGGCGCGTGGTGCGGCCTTTATGCTGAAAACGTTCGCCAATTGGCGCCACCTTGATATGCCAACATCGTTTGGGGAGCCTGCGTATACGAATCGTTCGGTTGCCGATACCTATACTTCTGCGGCCGGCAGGGAGTTTATGGAGTTAGTCCTGGAGCCAATCATTGACGGGTATTTCTATTGGAATCCTGAACATACGAGTCAGACAATGATGCATATGGTAGCGAAATTGGTGGTGGCGCGTACCTATAAAATGAGGGGCGGCTTACAGCGGATCCCTGAAACAGCCGTAACGGGCAGTGAAGTGCTACTGGGCCATACTGTGCAATCTGTGAGGCGAGCAGCCGAGGGTTCATACGAAATAACGGCAGTATCTAACGGCAAGCAGCGCAAGCTTTACACTAGCGGTGTCATTTGTGCCACGACCGCGTCTGCCGTACCGCATATCCTCACCGATTTGACCCACCGGCAGAGAGACTTCTTTAGCGCGGTACGATATTCTACCGGTGCGCTTATAGCACGTACGTACAAAGAAGAGCAAACACTCGGGGCGAAATCTATTGCGTTTCCGCGCCGAGAAAAGACTGGGCTGGCGTCAGTGACGCTTGCGGCGGAGTCTACCGCTGGAGGTGATGCTTACGCAACCGTTAAGACATATGCCTCCGGTACGACGGCTGCACGCGTGGCTGCACTCCCGGATGAACAGCTCATCGATACGTTGGTACGTAACATGGCGCCTGTCCGTGATAGCGTGCTAACTCGAGGGTCTAAACCGGTTGCTACGCATGTGCAGCGATGGCATGAAGCGCTTCCATTTTTTGATAGTGATCACTTTAAACGCTTGCAAGCATTCACGCGCGGCGAGATCGAGAACGTAGATAGCGCGCTTACGTTTGCCGGTGATTACATCGGAGGGCCATGCATGGAGGGCGCGTTTACTAGTGGCGTTCAGGCTGCTAGGCGATTGGACGAACGGTTACATAGACAATAGCGTCGCTCGGGTATTCTTGAGGGTGTGCTGTAGTATGCGTATGTCTCGCACTGGCGGTAACGTGCAGGGTGCGTGCTACTTTACCGGCCTGCGCTTGCGCAATTTTGCAAGCTCGGTAAGTGTGTAATCGGCATGGAGTTGCCGGCGCATAAAATCGCCGAACGGTGCTAAATTACGCCGGTACGTGATATGGCGGTACATTGGCCGGCCAAGCATACTTCCAAACGATGCCCCGGCGGCAATTGCCAGCGCCGTACCGATGGCAATAAACATTGTGCCGATACCGCGGAAGAATAACGGATTGCCCGGCGGGTAATTAACGAGCTGCATGAGCGCGTTATATATAGTTAAACCAGGCACTAGTGGTACGATACCAGCCGCGATAATACCAGCTGACGGCGTACGCCACAGGCGTGAACATAGAGATGCAATTATGCCGACAAAAACGGCCGCGACGCCAGATGCGGGTACGATGTAGATACCTGCGTTGTGTGATGCTGCATACATAATGGTAAGGGCGAGCCCGCCGATTAGACCGGCCCATACGATTGCCCTAAGGCGGGTTTGCGTAGCCATAGCATATGCCGCTGCAGCGATCGCACCACCGATGATTTGAAAATGCTGGACGGTGAGATGTAGGGGGTTGGGGGACACGGCAATGCCGATGCCAAGTTTACGGGCGGTGTACAAACCGATTAAAATGCCAACGACAAGCCCGGTCGTTAATAATATGACACGCAATATGCGAGCAGTCGCAGTTAAGTAGTATTCTTCGATAGCGTCCTGGACCGCACCAACGACGGCAAGTCCTGCGACAAGCATAATAATGCCGCCGACTACAATCAGGGTCGGGTTCATGCCTGCAAAGAAGCTAATGTCCTGGTGGGCAAACCACGCGATTACCGCTGCAGCCAAGGTAACGAACGTACCAGCGGCTACCTGTCGGAAGAATGGTACCACACCGCGCTTACCAAGCCCTGCGACAAGTCGATCGACTAGCAGCACGATAACAAACGATATGGTAATAATTCGCCAATTTGTACTGAACATCAGCACGACGGCCGGAGCGATTGCGGCATTGGCAGTCTGTTGGAGCCATTTTGGGTAAATAATGGGGTGGTTCAATATGTCGTCAAGCTTTGCCTCGGCTTCTTCGAGAGTATGTTTAGCGGTACGGATTTCGTAGATAAGCTGTTGTACTGACTGTATAGTCATGTTGTTGATGTCGCGAGTTACTACGGGGCGAATCAGCGTCAACGGTTCATGCTCAATGCCGCGTATTTGGGACAGCATCAGGAGGTTGTAGGTAATGTCGATATGAACCGGCTTATCACAGTAAGCCTCGGTGATATCCAGAGCCTTTGACACGACGCTGTTTGCGGGTATGCCCATTGACAACAATACGTCGCTGGTTGTCATTGCCAGGCGTAGTGCACGCAAGTTTGGCGTCAGCGTGTGCCCGGCCTTTTCAATCGGCAGGCCGGCATTAAACTCGACCGCCTCCGCCTGGCTACGCTGTCGCACTTGGAATAGAGAGGGTATTTGCATTAGTGTCTCATTAACGTTTTTCGATCTCAGTATAACAAGTGCCATCTGAAATGAGGATAGCGTCCTGTGTGCCGATGCCATAAACAGCTACGCGCACTGAGCCAGCCAATACAATATGAACGGTAGGGTAGAGGGCTCATTATATGCATTTATCACGGTTGTAGTGCTTGTCGTTTGATAGATGACAGTACGGTGGTACAGTTTATGCATGAATGCTGTGCAAGCGCAGGGTGTATCTACATTTCTTTCATCATGGCTTGATTTTAAATTTCGACAATGTAATTTCACTGGGCTCTCAGTTGCCGTCTATAGCGGTGATGGCTATATTTTTTCAAACACCTACGGTGAGGCTGATGCTGATTTGCGCGTGCCGCTACGCAGCGACCATATATTTAATGCAGCCTCGCAAACCAAGATGGTTACTGCCACGGCGATTATGCAACTTGTGGAGCGCTCCAAGCTTCAGCTAGACGACCCTGTCTGCAACTATGTGCGCTGGCTGTGTGACTACCCAGATAAGCGAGTGCGCGAAATTACCATACGGCAGTTGTTATCGCATAGTTCAGGATTAATTCGCGATGGAGACGATGCAGCGTATTGGTTGCGGACGAGCCCATTCCCGAATCAGCAGCAGTTGCGAAACATAGTACTACGATCGCGGCTGACGACCGCGCCGGGTACTGAATTAAAATATTCAAACCTGGGGTACTGCATACTTGGTGTGGTTGTCGCGCGCGCGAGCGGGCTTTCGTTTAATACCTATATTCAGCGCAATATCCTTGACCGGCTGCCTACCGACGATATCTATCCCGATTATCGGCCGAGTATACGAGACAGGCTGGTTACTAATTATGGGTCGGAACTTGACCATGTGCGCCCGGCATTTGATGCGGCGTTTACAACGAACGCCTTGTCGCCTGGGGTTGGAATTAGGGCGACAGCAGCAGCCATGTGCAGCTTTGCGGCTGCTCATTTTATTGGTAATACCAGCTTGTTGAGTGACGAGTCGAAACGTGAGATGCACCGTGAGCATGTATATATTGAGGATGGGTATGACGAGGGGGCAAGCTTTGGGCTTGGGTTTCAAGTGATGTCTGTCGGAGATAGACGGTGTATCGGTCATACCGGGCATGTAACTGGCGGTGTCGGTGCTACCTTCTTTGACCCCAAGGCAAAGGTCGCAGTAGCTGTTATGGCCAATTGTCGGGATATGCCGACAACTCAAATCGCTCTTGGCGTGTATCAGGTTATCGACTTCTATACACAGTATGGAGCACAGGCTATGCCTAAACAATTTGATCATTTGAACGTTCGCACGACCAATGAGATTAGCTCAGTGGAGATCGTTGCAACCAAACAACGCATCGTTGCGCTTGACCCGAATTCATGGGAACCCTTTAGCCTTGTGGAAGAACTTGAGCCGACAAGTGTCAACGCGTTGCGTATTACGACACCTGGGAGCTTGTTTAATAAGGGTGAAGTTATTGATGTGCGATTGCGGCAGGGAAAGGTCAAGGCGATCAGCTTTTCTGGCACGCCTATGCTGCCGTACGACGCTGTGTCCCGGCCTGACCCGACGGACCTCCCTGTGTATAGCCCGGATGATATTGCCCATATGCCAACGCGGCTGGGAAAAATCCTCTCGATTGAGCCGGACGCAAAAGAAGTCGGTGCGTATACAGTTGTTGTTAACGTAGGACAAGAATTTGGCGGTGTTACGGTACATATTAATGGGTTGCCACATTACATTAATTATAGGTCGCTTGGCGGTAGACTGGCGATGTGCGTTATTTTGCATAGTTGGCGGCATAGTACGCCGCAGATTCATCTTGTCGGTATATCAACGCGTGGTGCGGTTGGCGCATTGCCAGGCATATTAGTTAACCCACAGCCGGACTCTGCGTTCCCAGCTGTATTTTCGAGAAGTGGTGCTCACGATCACTGGTTTCGTCGGCTAGGCGCCGGTGCTCAGCACATATTCCACTTACAGCCGAGCGCTACGTACGATTATAGCGATCAGCCTATCCAAGAATCTCTTTCGCTCTGGCTGGCTGGATATAAGGCGGATAGCTTGAGGATGCTTAGGGAAACGTTCTATAGGAGCGATGCCGTTTGGCTCCAAGCCGCACAATCCGACGTAGCCAATTTGAGCCGCCGCGTAATGCGCGTCCGAGTCATTGACGACGAGATCTCTCCGTTCGTACAGTGGGAAATTGAGTTCTTCAAATTATTTCATATACCGCTTGTTCATGAGGCCGTATATTTGCTGCCGCGCACGGTACTAGATGCCCATAACATCCCGATTCCTGAAGCGGACGATGTAATTGTATTTGATAACGAGCAAGCCCTTATTAGCGAGCTGAGCAACGGTGAATGGTCGCACTCAACGTACTGCGATACGTCGCATCCAAAAGACTTTGACTACTTGTTGTCACTCAAGAGTACAATTATGCGATTGGCTGTGCAACAGGGCTATAGGGTACAAACATCGTGGTGATCCAAAGCACTTGTAAAGGCTCAGACTGGTACTATACTAAAGGTACTACTAACGTAAGGGGGGTATACCATGATTATAGCTAGCGGAGCCAATGGTGCTTGCGGCATCAATAGTGGTGTCGGGAAGCCGAGTGGAATTAAGCATAGTATTGTACGTACGCACGTCGGTGTGTAGCCGTTAAGCGTGAAACAGCAGTGATCGGTATATTGTTCGCTGCTGTTTTTTGTTGGCCTAGTCTGCACTACTCCCGTCCGCATGGGCGAGGTTTGCGCTATATGTGTAATGCGTCCTGAGTGGTCAGCATATCAACCAGCAGGCCAGACCATGTAAAGTGTTCAGCGCCGCCGCCTTCGCCGGTACTGGGGTTGTAGTATTCACGAAAGCCGCTATGGCTCATCAGCGCGTGAATAGACTCGCGTAATGTTTGCGCTTCGGGTTGGAACCCGTTATAAAACAAAGCTTGGTAAATGTACCAGTTATAGAGCGCCCAGGTGGGGCCGCGCCATAGGAACTTGCTGGCGCTTGGATCGAACGAGGGGTCGTTTACCGCTACTGATGGCAATGGGTATTTTGTGGCGAACTCCTGTTCATTATGGAAATGCCTGTCAAGGATAGCGCGGGCTTGGTCGTGTGTAGTAGTCGAAAGAATGATCGGAAAGAATATTGTAGGTGTTAATGTTTTGAGCGGCCGGTTATCGTGAGCGGTTACATCCCAAAATGCGGCGGCCTGCTCGTCGTACATGATTTCTTGGATTGCATGAGAGACTTTGACAGCACGCTGAGCGTATTTCTCGGACTCAGGATCGTCTATTCGTTGACATAGCTCTGCCAAGGTTTCGAGATTCCGTGCATAGATAGTGTTAAAAGCAACTTCTTTTATTGTAATGTCGGCATGGTCCGGATCGTAATTATGAATGAAGTTATTGAAATCGTTGCCGATGACTTTGGCGTATAGCTCATCGCCGGCTTGTTGCTTACGCGTATAGAGCTCGTCCATACTCGGCTTCCAATCAATGCCCGACTCAAACATGGTAAAGATACTCAGGAGTCCGTCTCCGTCTAGGTCGCGGTGCGTAGCTAACCAGTCGAAGTGCTTTTTAACCTTTGGGACCATTTCGCGCAGGTAGCCATCGTCGTGCGTATGATACCAAATGCGACGAAGTGCCTGCGCGGAGAGTGGCGGCTGCATGAACGCGCTCATGTGAGGCCGGGATTGGTCGGCAAAGCGCGCTTGGAAAGCGTCAGTCCATACTGCTGGGGTAAGACGATCCCAGTAGAGCATGTGTCCCACGTAACCATTTTCGGCTTGCATGGCGTATAGACTACGAAAATTACGCGCCGCCAGGTCGGCTTCTCCGAGTGCGGTTAGAATGAACGCATGCAAACAGCTGTCCCAAAAGTACTGGAACGGGTACGTATCCGGCGAGGGGTGAATAGTCCAGTATTCAGTTTTAAATACGTCACTATATCCATGATGGGTATTATGCTCAAGCAGCTTGCGTACCTTTTCGTGAACTTGTTGCTTGGTAAGTAGCTCAGCCATTGTTATCCTCCATGTGCGAAGTCTGGATAGTCTGTCATACCGCCGTCAACGAATATGGTACGGCCGGTTACGTATGAGGCGGTGTTACTGACAAGTACGACCGCCATACGGGCGATTTCTTCAGGCTCGCCGATACGCCGCAATGGAATCTTTTCAAGTAAGTCAGCCAACCCTTTTTGGTCGCTCCAGACATCTTTATTAATTGTTGTTTTGACCGCGCCTGGCGCTAGCGCAAGTACGCGTACGCCGTACGGAGCGGCTTCCTGTGCAAGTGTCTTAGTTAGCATGCTTAAACCGGCCTTTGAGGCGGTATAGGCGCTATGTCCAGTCCACGCAATTACCTCATGAACCGACGATGTGCTGAGGATGACGCCACTTTGTTGCGGTATCATACGCTCTAAGGCCTGGCGAGCACAATAAAAGCTACCCATAAGGTTAATGGCAATAACTGCTTCCCAGTCTTTAATCTCGGCTTTCCAAGTGTCAGCTTTGGCGCCGTCTATGCCGGCATTATTGATAAGGATATCGATGCCACCCCATGCGTCATCAAGTTTCGTGAACATTCTGCCGACGGAATCATAGCTGGACACGTCAGCCTCGACGGCTATTGCCTCGCCTCCGCTGGCCTGTATGTCAGCAACCATCTGCTCGGCGGTCTCGGGGTGGCTTACGTAATTGATGGCAACCCGTGCGCCGGATTTAGCGAGCTCGGTAGCGATTGCGGCGCCAATTCCGGAGTTGCCGCCAGTGATGAGCGCACGTTTGCCAGTAAGTTGTATTTCCATAATCCTCCTCTACTGTTCCATGATAGTGTGCCTGGCAACAGAGCACAAGCAATATGAGGTATAATCTGCTATATGCATTGGCAACAAACTATTCTGGCAATCGGACAGGTCGTATTTATAATTGCATTGCTGCCGTCGGTTTTTAGCAATGACAAGCCGGAGATATGGACGTCTATTATTACCGGATCAGTTGCGCTAAGCATTGCGATCACATACACGACCATGAGTCTGCCGGTGGCGGCAGTTTCGGCGTTTTTTAACTTTGTCTTCTGGGCAATCCTCGCCACTCAGAAGCATCGCCAGATGCGTACAAAGAAGGCTAGGGTCACTGGCAAACAGGTACGCTGAAGCGCTTTAGTAGTCATTCTGTGAGCGATACAAGCAGCCATTCAAAGTGGCAGGATGTAAACGCACCTTTCGTCAAGGTGGTAGCGTCTGCTGATGACAGGTCGTCATAGTTGACGCAGGTGAGTGTGAGATGGCCAAACGGTGCTGGTATACGAAGTACAATACGTTTTGGTTCCTAGCACCATGCAGCACCCCGTGCCGTAGACAGGCATATTTTGGTAAGCCATCTATGATAAGGTTATTACATGGACGAAGCGCTAGTACAGAGAGTTGCAGCCAAAGCAGTCATAGTATCCGAGAATGGAATATTAGCCTTGCACCCCTCGGCTATAGATTTGAACCGCAAATGGCAAGTGCCCGGTGGAATACGCGATGATATAAACGAGTCGATTACTGATACTGCAATTCGCGAAGTCAAAGAAGAGACTGGCATAGACATAACCAGCTATGACACGGTAGTAGTAAAAGTCGGGGAATGGAAAGCTGTAGATAAAGATGAGAAGGTTAAGATTCTGGCGGTATTCTATTTATTTGAGCTGCCGAGTCGTCCAGAGATAACGCTGAGTCATGAACATGATGATTATGCATGGTTGGATAAAGACAACTACGTACAATATGATGCTAATCCTGAAGTGCTTGAACTGATTAACACGCTGCTCAAATAAACATCTCCAGGCCCCATCCATAGCCCCAGACTAACGTAGCGGAACTATACCGTGAAAAACTATGCATGTGCTTCGGTGTGGCGTACCCGCCCAATTAGTAGGTAAGTTCACTGCGGTAAAATCGTACTTTGTATATAGTAAAAAACAGAAAGGAGGAGTACGGATGGAGCGACTCAGTCAATCAAGGCTCGCAAGCGCACTGACGGTAATCTTGGGAGCGTGGGTTATGTTGTCGCCGGTATTCATCTCAATAACCGGTGCAGCGTTGGTTAGCCTGCTCATTACTGGCGGTGTAATGATCGTGTTCGGACTTGCGCAGCTTATCTGGGAAAATAGTTTGCCAAGCTGGGTGAACGCCGTAGCAGCCATCTGGCTGTTTATCTCGGCGTTTACGTTCACCATTAGCACGGCAGCAACGTGGAACCAGGTAATAGTCGCAGTTATCGCCTTTGCACTAGCGGTGTGGGACGGCGCGGAAATTAGCGAAGTCCACCGTTTGCATAAGACGCATGCTGCGTAGAAGCTCGTGGCTATAGCATGCTCCCCCGAAGAATTAATTCGGGGGAGTTGTCTCTTTCCCTATTTAGTTGCTCCGTGTGTGGGCGTTGTTCCGTTGGGGGCTAGTATGTCGAACCCATCGGGTTTATGAAGCATGCCGACGCCTGTACCGGGCTGGTCGCTGACGCCGTATTGCCATACGAGCGCTTTTGTAACGGGGTCGATGGATACCATGCGGTCGCGGTGGTCGTCGTTCGCCATATACATTCCGCTCGGTAGCATCTCTACCAGGGAAGGATAGCTGAGCATACCAGGGCCTGAGGTGGGTTGGTATCTGGATAGGATTTTTCCTTCTCGTGTGAACTGGACGAATGCACCCGGGCTTGCATAGTCGGCAATGAGGTAGTGGTCGGGGTTTGATGTAGGAGAAGCGCCGAGCTGTTGTGGATCCGAAGGGTAGGAGATTGGTAGATGTACTGTCCATACCATTTTACCGGTTGGGGTATATTCACTGACCCATGATCCGAAGATTTCAGATATTAGTACGTTGCCATCATAGAGTGGTGTGTCCCCATTCGGCGAGCCAAGAGAGACGTTTGGTACATGCTTACAGACACCCGTTGTGCCAATTTGGCTGACAACCTTACCGGCGGGGTTAATAAATAGTACCCGGCAGTTTTGGTCATCCGCGACAACCCGGTTGCCGTTTTTGAGTTCGTAGGCATCATCAGGCGCTCGGAGATAGCCGTATGCGGAGCCGGCTTGCAAGGGGTGCCCGAACGTCCATATTACTTTCCCTGAAGGGTAGGCGAGCTGAATAATGGTATTATTATTTTCCTGGTTTGAGATTATAGACGTGCCCTTATCGGCGAAAAACGCATCGTCTGGGAAATAAAATCCGTTTGCCAGCTGTTTATTAGTGGTCGTTGAGGGATACCGCCAAGTAATGTTCATAGTGTCGTCCATAACGAGCAAACGGTTATTACCACGGTCGGCTATCATGAGCTTGTCTCCGTAGTACGGTGTCCCGGCGCCCGGAGTTCCTGCAATGCCGAATGACGTATTGGGGGTGACCATTTGTACAGTAGAGAGGAGCGTATTGCCATACTCACCGCCTACGAGCCATGCTCTCGATCCGAGTACGGCTACGCCGGCATTAGAGGCTGGTACTTGCAAAACGCCGGCTTTCTGCAGTTTGGATTGCTGGGTATTAACAGCCCAGATAGTATTTTGGGTTAGTGACTCACTAGCAACGTTGACGCCCGGAACTTGTGTCGTACCAACACCTAGGGGAATGTTCTCTGGCACGGTACTAAGGCCACCAGCAAGAAACATTTCACTGTGTATTGTAAATGCCATTGCACCCTGGAGCGGCACAGGCAGTTTCCAAGAAGCTACGCTAACCTTTTGGGTAGCGGGGTTATAAATCTGAATGGTGTCCACAGGCTTGCCGGCATTTGTCCCACTGACAGCTTCGCCACCAAATATATAGATATCGCCATTAAGTGCTGCAGCCGCCGCATAGCGTACTGGCACAACAAGTTTACCGGCTGACTTAAAGTGCGTGCCGTCGGTTGTTGCAAGAATCGTTGGGTCTGCTGTTGTACTGTTGTATCCTCCGATGATATATGTTGTGCCGGAGCTTGTGACAGCAACAGCGTCGGATCTCGGTTGGGGTAGAGATGCGGAATTAGCGCTAGTACCACTCGTGCTAATGGCCTCGACGTTGTTAATCGATGACGTTGATCCGCCGCCGAAGATATCATAATTCTTACCAACTACGCCGCTGGCAGCGTCATGGGTTGCGACACTGAGTTTCCCAACCTCAGACAATGCACCGTTTTGTGTATTGAGTGTAAAGACGCCATCGGTCGACTGGTCGCCATTTACCAGGCCACCTGCCAGAACTAGTTGGTTCGTGGAAGCGCCGGGGAAAACTGCCAAGCGGCTTATTGGCGCTTGCAGCTGCCACGGCAACAAGCCTGACTCTACTGCGGATAATGTAGCGGGGCCGCTGGCTGCGGCGGTCTTACCTACACTTGAGGCTGATACGACTTGTCTACCGTGATGTTTCTGTCTCCAGTACATAAAGCCGGCCGCACCGGCTACTACCACTACCAGTAATAACAATAATATTGGCTTAGTTCGTGCACCCCTGCTTCGTTTGGTAGAAGTTGAGTAAGCCATTCGTAGTCCCCATTCACATTACGTATTACAAATGATTATATGCTACTCAGGTTTATTTAAGGAAAGTGGCTCGATGCAAATTCTGCGAAAATCGGGTAAACCTTGGGGTTGCTGATTTTACGGCTTAGGTAATTGATATAGGGTTTGATACTATTGGAAAGGCTATGCATAAGAATCGAAAGCAATGCACACTATATAAAAATGAAGCAGGGATGACCTCTTTGCTGCTTGTTGGGCTTGTGTCAATAGTATTAGTTACTGTCGCGGGTATTGGCTCGTATGTTGCTATGCATAGAACGGCGCAGCTAAATCAACAAGCACTATCTACGACAAACACGCAGCGTGCACAAAGTTCAGCGGGTGCGAAAACGGTACAGCCGTTAGTGACTTCCAAGACCTCTGGAAAAAGTACTTCCACTGTGAAAAAACCGTCTGCCACTGCCAATACTCAGAACACGGTCTCAACATCAAATAGCACCAGTACTAATACGACCACCAACAACCTGGTGCCGTTGCAGACATACCTTATTAATAACTCAGACAATGGTAAGACGATACCAATAGCTAACAATATAGCGCGTGTCGTCGTACAGCTATCCAGTACGTTTTGGTCGTTTAGTAAACCTACCAATACCGCCGTGGTTCAGATGAATGGCTCAACTGCCTATGATCCGACACCGGGGGCGCCACCGGGAACGGGCGAGGGGACTTCATCCCAGAGCTATACCGTAGTTGGCCCGGGAAGTGTAACGTTATCCGCCCAGGCGTCAAGCTGCGGAGAAGCAGTACGATGTGTGAACGGTGCACAGTTCTTTTCTGTGACACTTGTCGTGAGCCCAAAATCGTAAACGCAGGGTTGTTCGAGGGATAGTGTGGGAAGATGAAATATCCCGAGACTAAGATGCGCCCTTTACAGATTGGCGTGATGTGAAAAGTGACCAGACCTAGTACGCCAGACTCTTCAGTACGTTTAACGCATCGTTATAATCATATAGTGACCACGTATGAGCCGTCTTTTTTACTTGTGTACGCAAGTGTCTGAGCGCCGTATGGCCCGACGGGAGTACTAGTACCGCTCAACGGACAATGCTTCTATGGTATCCGTTGATCCAAAGCCGTTCTCTAGTATCCATAGCTTCTCATATCCCGGTACCGAGAACGGATGGGACTGAGAAGCTAGTGTCGGGTAAGTCGGAAAAACCGAACTGTCTTTATATCCATTTTCCAGGGGCCGTTGCCGACGACTGGTCCGCCGTACGTGCCGCCGAGTGCGAGATTGAGTATGAGATTGTATGGTTGGTCGAAAGGCCAAATGGCTGGATTATCTGACGTTTTTTGTATCGTATGGTACGGCTTACCGTTAAGTGTAAATGTAATACGTTTCGGGGTGCGCTCTATACCATACGTATTGAAGGTTGTGCTGCTGTTGGGGACTGCTGTCTGGGTATGGTAAGCCGGGGGCATACGGCCAGTAATCAGTGTTGTGTAATTGTGGAGCGTGGAAGTGACGATCCCAGGCTGACTACCGCGTGCTTCGCATATATCTATTTCTCCGTTAATACCCCATGCGCTGTTGCTCCTCGGGTTTATGCCAAAATGTTGCGGGTCGTATCGCCCTTGTCCAAGGGGCAGGAGCCAGATTGCCGGCCAGGTGCCTTGTCCTGCGGGCAGTTGGGCGTCTACTTCCAATTTGCCGTACCGAAAGGTCCGTTTGGTTGTAACCCGACCTGACGTGAAGTATCTACCCTCATACGGATGCTGTTCTCGTTGGCCCTGGAGTATGAGTGTACCGTTCTGAATGCGTACATTCTGTATCCGCTGTGTAAGTGCTTCAAGCTCTTTGTTATATCCAGGGATTCTTGTTCCCGTGTCAATATTCCAGTAGCGCTGGTCAAGCGGCCCGTCCGGCATGGCTGTAAAATCTTGTTCCCATGAGGGCCTTAGGGAAAATGGATCTGTGTCAGGCGAGCTGCAACCCTCAATGAGACCACCCAATGCCAGACCACCAGTGAGAAGGGTGGCCGCCTGGAAGAAACGCCGTCGTGACGGTGCGGGTAGCTCCGGATCTTGGTGGGGTATCATATCATTTGCGGGATATGCATGATTCCAATCGGGGACGTTAGTATACCCGCTAGGGGTGTTATGGATGCCCATATGCTCCTCCCAACTATGGCCTAGTGTACGGATGTGTCGCAGCCCAAGGTAATGAAAATCTTTACAGACCAGGCTACTTGTACCAGCCGGTACGGTGCCATGACCTGTCTGGTAGCCGGCTGTCACCCGTTGTACATGGACGGGTGATGCGTACACTTACTAAGTAGTTGCAGTTTTTCGCTCTTTCAAGCTCATCAGCACAAGCACGCACTTGTGAA
>JAJZCD010000013.1 GCA_021851735.1 bacterium
CGATCTCTCTGCGCAACACCCATAAACTCACGGACATTTTCCTGACGGCTCTCAGACTGCGGCGTTCCATCGTCAAGGTAGGCCAAATAGCGTATACGCCGTACCAGCGAATCTATAAGCGCGGCCGGCGGTACGTCATCAACCAATTCACGCAGACTTTGCATGATAGTGCCAAGTTCCTGTAGACCCTTTTTCGCCTTGCCTGTTACCATACCACAAGCAGCAGCCTGCATGAGCGCATCATTCAAGCTCATGCCAAGCCCTTCATACCATTCATAAAACTTCTGAAGGCTCCGTACGCCAATACCCCGTGTCGGCACATTGACGATACGCTCAAAGCTTATACGGTCTTCCGGCTGGTAGATAAGCCGCAGATACGCCACCAGGTCTTTGATCTCTTTACGGTCATAGAACCGCACGCCACCGACAATGCGGTACGGAATACCGTATTGGATGAGCGCCTCTTCCAGGCTGCGGCTCTGCGCGTTTGTACGGTAGAGTACTGCAAAGTCGCTAAACCGGCGACCGCTGTCTACGCCGAGCTTGACGCGACGCACGATAGCCTCGGCCTCGGCCCGTTCGCTCCCAACCTGCAAAATCTGCACCGGCTTGCCCTCCCCGGCGGCCGTCCAGAGTTTTTTGTCGCTACGCTGCCGGTTCCGGGTGACCACACCGTGGGCGGCATTGAGGATATGGCTTGTTGAGCGATAATTTTGCTCCAACTTTATAACAGTGCAATCCGGGTAGTCCCGTTCGAAGTTCAATATGTTACGGAAATCGGCACCACGCCAACTATACACTGAGTTGTGTACCGCAGTTCCTGAGGCGATGTAGTTGTGGACTGCGGCAACGTCCAAGTCATAGACCGGACCATCGTAAGCGACCTTGCTAACCTCAACCACCGTATCAGCAACGATCCCGTCATCTTGCATGACGGGCACCGCCATACCGGCATGCACTTGCGCAGCGGGTATGCATTGGAATTTTTTATCTGTCAACAATCCATATTGAGAGACCTGCCATACAACGCCGTCTGTCTTGTTCGTTTTTTCCAATACGGCCTCAATTCTAGCGTAATCCTGATCATGCAGCGTAGCGTGGAATATTCCAGATCGCCCGGAGCGTATGGTGCAACCCGCATCCTCGCATACCTGTATAGCCTGCCGGCTAGCTGTATGCACTGACATGGTGCTCGCCGACCAACCACGCAAGGCTGCCGGTTGCTCGCCTCCAAGCAGTACTACATCCACCTGGGCGCGCGGCATACCGTTTTGGGCGACGGTCCTTGAGAAGGCGTGCGGGTAGTCAAACGTCAGGTTCTCGTCTGTCATTAGCGTATCGGCATGCTGCTTAGTATCGATGACCTCGTACAACGTATCAAGGTGTGTCTGGCTCAGCAGTACCGGCCGGTTGGCGGATACCCGGAATGGGACCATCGGGATGCCGTATTTGTACGCAAACAGTGACGCGACATAGCGCGCCGCTTCACGGCGTTCGCGAACCCCGAGAATCCAGATGCGGTCGGCGTGTTCCCGTGCTACCAGTGAATGCAGTCCGAGAGCATCGCCTACACGAGCGGTCTTCGGACACTTCGCAACGCCGATCCGATAGCCTTTCGCCTGGGCATACATGAGATATGCAAAATATGCAGTGGATTCACTCCACCGGGTGAACAAGAGATGGTTTGGCGTACAGGTAACTATGTTCCCGGATGCAGTCGTAATACGAATCAAATCACCTGCGTACGCGAATTGCTTCTTTGCGGTAACAGCGAAGTATCCGCTTGTACCGTGCCCGCTGGCAGCACGAACCAGTTCGCCCTGATGTATGGTTTCAATCTTCTTTGGGCCCGCTTCGGAATCGATCAGCGTACCCGGCGGCAGGCACTGCCAATCGTCACCGACCACTGCAATGTTGTTTGCCGTGTTGGTCAGTAGCTTCACTAGCTTATACTGTGCTGCGTTAGTATCCTGGTACTCATCGATAAGGATATAGGCAAACTGCTGCCGCCATTTAGTCCGTACCTCTGGCACCGTTTCCATGAGATGCACCGTACGTCCAATGAGGTCGTCAAAATCGAGGGCGCCGCTGTCTTTGAGGATACTCTGGTAAACTGGATAGACTTCGGCAGCCGTCCGCGTGGCAGGACTACCGCCAACCCGGTCGTAATCTTCCGGCGTGACCAGCTCGTTTTTGGCGCTGCTGATTAAGCTGGCTATCACGCGGGGCGGAAACGCCTTTTCGTCAACTCCTAACCGCTTACTAGCCTGTTTAACGGCACTCAAGCGGTCAGCTTCGTCAAAGATAACGTAGGAGCGTGGAATACCGATATGATCACCGTCTATGCGCAGGATACGCACACAGATACTATGGAACGTGCCCATATAGGGCATAAAACTCCTATCCTCGGCGTTATGGCCAAGCAGCCGGCCAACCCGTTCACGCATCTCGCGGGCTGCTTTATTAGTAAACGTCACTGCTAGAATGGCATGCGGCGTCGCCTTATGTGTAGCAATCAGGTAGGCAATACGATGTGTAAGCGTCTTGGTCTTACCGCTGCCGGCGCCGGCCTGAATCAATAACGGCCCCTCGGTCGTCTCAACAGCACGACGTTGCTCAGGGTTGAGCCCCTCCAGAAGATTTTCTGACATCTGTGCTATTGTACTATGGACCCAGGTGCGGTTTCCAGGCGTCGAACGTATCACCCGGGCAGGTGGTGTCTCGGACATCACGGTGCCCAATGATATGCATATCCGAGCTGCCATACTGTTCCCGAATGATACGCTGCAGCGTCTGCAGCATCGCCTCGTTCGGTGGTTGGTGCATAAAATTACCAGCTAGGCATATACCGATGCTGCGCGTATTGGTATCCCAATTACCGGAATGCCGGCCAATAGCCGTATCAGGCAAGATGCGCTCCGCCCGACCATCTTCAAAGATAAACCAATGGTATCCCCAGAATACCTGACGTCCTTTATACATATGGCCCGACCACAATGGCTTGCCCGCACGAACCGGATCTGCCCGATGTGCCGGTACGTAAATACGCAATAGCTGTACGGCATCAAGGTAATCAAGTGACGCGTACAGCGCCGCAGCGCCGCTGGTATGATGTATAACTACCGTATCGACAGGCTTACGCTCAGCATCCGCGTCCGGACCGCTATCCGCCAAAGCAACCCTGCCCTGACGCAAGCGTTCGGCAAAATAACTACGAATGGCGTACTTAATAGCGTGCCGGTTCTGATCATCATGCTCAGCTTGATCCATGAGCGTAAGGTACGTATCATACAGTTCACCCATATACCATAACGGGTCGGTCATAAGGCGGTCCCAGTGGTCGGGATCAAAATATTGGTGCATATACCTAGTATACCGAGACCCTGCGCACATGCGTAAGCCGGTGTCTCATCCTAACCTTTTGTGCTTGAAAAGAAGTGCGTGTGCGGTACATATGCCGGAACGGGCACTAACCCTGCGTCAGCAGTGACATCGACCAGCGCAACCGCCAGTACTAACGCGAGTATAGACAACACAAGAACGTGCACGTGCGATCGCTTACGCTGTACCGCGTTAATCGGTAACCGGTACTTACCGCTTGCTACTAATGCTTCCAACTCATGCTCACGTACAGCTTGAGATTCAGCGGCAGCAATTTCTTCAGCAGTTGCCGCCGCATCTTGGTCGCGTTGTACTTCCTTATCCGTTGTTTCAGATTTAGCCGGCGCATCAGTTTCTGGAGCGACCGCCGATTTAGCAGGCTCTGTTTCGGGGTCCGGGATAGAACTCGTTGTTACCGACGCTGCAGCGGGCTCAGATACCGGCTGTTCCTCTGGCACACTTGGTACCGCCTCCACTTCACTAACCTCCGTATTGGCAGACTCCGGCGTTTCCGCCGGTTGAGCTTTTACCACAGAGCTGGGCGGTGTGATCTCAAATGGTTTGGATTCTTTCGGTTCAGTTTCAGTTTCGGCGTTGGGCCCGCCAGTTGCCGCCACAGGCTGCTCAACATCCGAAGTTTCTTTCGCATCGTCTGCCGCCGGAACTTTAAGCGTCGTGTCAAGCGGCTTGATAACTTTGGCAGTATGGAGCACCGGCGCCGTCGGTTTATCCTGGGTGCTTGCATCATTTGTCGTATTCGGCACGACCATAGGGTCATTTACCATCATTGAATGATTTTTCGCCACAATAGGTCGGCTAGTCGCAGAAGGAACAGCTTTACCCGGGCGCTTGATATCATCTATCATGGTTGGTCTCTGTGCCACGCTTTTACGCCTCAGTTCGCATACGATAGGCGGCGTCAATCATTGCCGAGAACTGGTGGTAGTTCAGGCTTGCCGCACCTACCAGTGCGCCATCGACGCCAGGAACTTCCAAATAGCTGCGCACGTCATGGTCATTCACGCTGCCACCATACAGTATGTACATGTTCTCGGCAGCCTTCTCACCGTACAATTCACGAAGCTGCATGCGGATATACGCGATAGACTTCTCTATATCATCAGGCTTGGCGATTATGCCATCGAACGTACTAATCGCCCAAACCGGTTCGTACGCCAAAACAACACGTTCGAGCTCCCGGCTGGTAATATTCATAAGTGCTGTTGTCAACTGGTCATGGAGAACCTGTCTGCCTTCGCCGGCATCACGTTCCTGCTTAGTCTCTCCGATGCAAATAACCGGCATGATATCATTACGTACCGCCGCCTGCACTTTGTCACGCACAACCTCAAGTGTCTCGTTAAAATAGATCCGCCGTGCGGAGTGGCCGACAATTGCATACGTAACAAGCCCGGACAGCATGGCAAAGCTCACCTCACCCGTATAGGCGCCTTCATCAGTTGCGTAGCCATTTTGGGCTGCCAGTTTAAATTTACGGTGGTTGATTTGCTGAGACAATGGCTGGAGCGAAAGCATGCTCGGCGCCAAGACTACTTCTATGTCACGGTGGACTTGTATCCGTTCGTCCAAACGGTGCACCAGTAAACTTGCCTGGTGGGTATTAAGATGCATCTTCCAGTTAGCGATGATGAGTGTTTTTTTGCGTAGATTCATACTGTTTACGTTTAGTGTACCACGTTGTAGATAGTTATGTTGTTATTTTGAATTTTTCTCAATCTTTATCCCAGTTTGCAGCTGTAGCCGCTATTTGTTCTCCAGTGCTTCTACACCGGGTAGCTTGCGGCCGCTCATAAGCTCCAGGCTGGCGCCACCACCGGTAGAGACGTGGTTAAAGGCCTGCAACAATCCACGGCTTTCGATGTAGCCTACAGTATCGCCACCGCCGACCAAGCTGAACGGCCGGTTACCAAATTGACCGGTCATAGCCTCGACCAGCAGTTCGGTGCCGTGTGCGAACGGACCAACCGGCCCTTGCAGCCCCGGCGTCTCCGTCACACCGAGGGCGCCGTTCCAAACTACCGTACCAGCTAACTGCAACGTACCGGCAATAAAGGCACCACTGAATGGCCCAACGTCAAGGATCATTTCATCGTGCCCAACGAGACCGCTTTCGCGCTCCGGACGTTTCGGATAGCTTTCGACGCTGGCAATAACATGTGCGCTCCAATCGACGATGCGCGTCTTGGCTGTTTTGTCGATCTTGCTGGCTACAACACCGTCTTGCGGTAAATAGAATACAAACTTGCTGCTTCGAGTTTTTTCTTTGGCGAGCTCGATTATTTGCTTGGCGAGCGGCAAGTCGTCAGGTTCGGTTTTACTTGTGCCCACCTTCACGCCACTTGCCTGCAAGAATGTGTTACCCATAGCGCCGCCAACTGCTACCACGTCCGCTATATCAATAAACCGCTTAAGCACGTCGATCTTGTCGGATATTTTAGCGCCCCCTACCACGGCGACCAATGGCTTTTTGGGATTTTCCATAACATTTGTTATGGTGTCGACTTCACGCTCCAACAGTAACCCCGCGACACTTGGCAAAAAACGGGTAACCGCTTCGGTACTGGCATGCGCCCGGTGTACGACGCCGAAGCCGTCCTGTACGAACACCTGGGCTAGGCTTGCCAGTTGCTTGGCGAAATCAGCATCGTTGGCCTCTTCTTCCTCATAAAAACGCAAGTTCTCCAGTAGTGCTACTTGCCCCGGTTGCAGATTCTCGGCAGCTTTTTGGGCTCGTTCGCCGACGCATTCAGGGACGAACTCAACGTGCATACCAAGTAGTTCCTTCAGACGCTTGGCGACTGGCAGTAAGCTGTACGACGGGTTAGGCTTCCCCTGAGGACGTCCCAGATGTGAGCAAATGACCAGCGACGCACCTTGCCCTAGGATATACCGTATAGTCGGCAGGCTCTGCTGCAACCGGTAGTCATCAGTAATCTCACCACGATCGTTCAGCGGTACATTGTAATCGGCACGAAGCAACACCTGCTTGCCATTCAGGTCAATGTCTTGGATTGTTTTTTTATTGAAGCTCATACCACCCCTTTAGCTATTTTTTAATTACGTGCGCTTAGTCATATTCCTTATGTGTATCTATGTTATACGCTACAAACTATGCGCGAGCTAGTCAAGCTGACGGACTTTAATAGTATCCGTCGTACCGACAACTCCCGGATGGCGACCGCTCGCCGTTACAACTATGTCGCCTTTTTTGAGAATATTTTCATGACGTAAGAAATCAGTCAGTTTAAGCGCCGCCTCGCTGCTGGCCGGACGTAGGTAACTTTTTACACCGTACACAAGCGCAAGCTGCTGGGCAGTCCTTATATCATCGGTAACCGCTATAAGGGGGAATTCCGAGCGTTCCGAAGCGATCTGTATGGCCGTAGCACCCGACTTGGTCTCAGCGACAATAGCCGCCGCTTGTATATTGGTTGCCAAGCTAATAACGGCGCGGCTAATTGCTAATTGCCGTGACGATGCATGGTCTTCCGTGCTATGGAACACTACCTGAACTGGGGTATGCGTCTGTGTATACAAGATCACCCGTTTCATGATCTTGACAGCCTCGATAGGGTACTGGCCATTGGCGGTTTCTTCGCTCAGCATTACACAGTCAGTGCCGAGTACTACGGCGGTCGCTATGTCACTTACCTCGGCCCGAGTCGGGTCAGGGGCGTCAGTCATACTCGCCAGCATCTGCGTCGCAACTATAGTCGGTTTTCCATACTTAATACCGAGACCAATGATTTTACGCTGTACAATCGGCACGCTTTCAGGCAACGTCTCAACAGCCAGATCACCCCGGGCGACCATGACCGCATCTGCTGCGCGGACAATCGCTTCAAGATTTTCGACAGCCATCGGCGTTTCAATTTTTGCGATCAGCTTACGTGGACTGCCCAGGTTGGCAATCAGCTGTTGCATATGTTCGATATCCGACGCTGTCTGCACGAAACTCATGCCTATATAGTCAATGTCATACTGGCTGCCAAACGCCAGATCAGCTTTGTCCTTTTCGGTGATAACGTCACCTGAAAAGTCGGTATCAGGCAAGTTCATACCTTTGCGGGATATAAGGATGCCGTCATTTTCTGCTTCAGCGTATACTACGCCATCGCGGACAGCCGTAACCTTGGTGCGTACTCTGCCGTCATATAGATACAGTCGCTCGCCGCGCTTGATCTTAGTACTAAGGTCGTACTGCATCGGAATAACACCGGTCTCTTTCAAATCAGCATTATACCCAAAACGCAGCGTTTGACCTTTCTGTACCTGTATAACGCCGTCAAAATCTCCCAGGCGGATCTTCGGCCCCTGCAGATCCTGTATGATTGCGACCGGTTTTTTGAGCTCCTGGCTGGCCTTGCGTATCCACGCTATCTGCTGCGCTCGTTCTTCGTTTGTCCCGTGGCTACAATTAAGCCGCAGGCCGTTCACACCGCTGGCAATAAGCTGCGTGATCGCCTCGTAACTGTGTGTCGGCGGGCCGACGGTCGCAATTATTTTAGTGCGTTTATACTGTTTCAGAGGCACCACTCTGCTTTGTGTCTGTTCACCCATATCGCCTTTAGTGTACGCGCGTATGCGCGTACGGTGCAACCGGAACACTTCCTTTCTTGGCATACACGTTCATGTTACAAGCAAATAGCCTGGGTATTTTTCAGATACCACTGCCTAATGCGGTATGAACAGCATACACGTATTCGCAGGTGTCCACGACACTATGCCCAACAGACTGCAATACAAAAAAATGTCCGTCAGCCAATTAGTGTGGTATCATCATGGTTATGTATACAAATAGATCAAAGACGGAATCATACAACAGCAGTAAACGGCTCGGCGCTGCAATTGGCGGCCTTGGCTTTGTTGCAGTCGGGATTATTCTACTTACGCTAGTCCTGTCTATTGCAAACACACCTACAGCTATGCTCATCGTGGGCGGAGCATTCGTAGTAGTAGGATTACTGTTTCTGATCTCCCCGGAAACCGCCCTCCTTATCGTCGGCACGCTTGCTAGCTGGGTGCCGTGGAACTGAAGAGCCGCGACTTACACGTCTGATCAAAGCGCACTACTACTGTTGCTGAGCCAGCATACTAGCGGGACACCCGGCAAACTCATTGTTTGCTGCAAATATACAAAAAACATGAGATCTCTATGTGATACGATTAATACACGATGACACAGTACCGAGAGTCCCAACGACGACGTACGCACGTACCTAGAAAAGTCTGGATTCCAGGCGTACTTGTGCTGATCATTGCTGCTATTCCCATATTCATACTCGGCTGGATGGGGTTCGTACCAGGGCTATCGACACTCATGGGAAGCACAGGACAGAAGAATCTGGGCGTACGGATTACGTCACAGAATTTAGCCAACATGCAGTACGAAACGCCGCTCACTTTTAAGAGCTACTCCCAGGCACCAGCGAATCTGCAACGTACGGGCACACAACAGATCTTCACGCAGCCGGCTTATGTGCAGCACGTAACGCTCAGTCAGGCTGATGCAACAGCGCTGCTGGATGCATACCCGTGGAGCTGGATGCCGCTCGACAACGCTCAGGTCCGGTTTGCCGCCGGAACCGTCGAGATATCGGGATTGTTGAACACCGCCCGTATGCAGGCGCTTGCACAACAATACGTTGCCCATAGCAAGGGCCACAATTCCACGTTCAGCGAACTTATAGGTTGGATTAGTAACCTTCGTAATCACGCACCCATCTATCTGAAAGCACAGGCATCTGTGGTAAACGGCAGCCTGAAGTTCAAGCTAGAACAAGTGCAAGTCGGTCGCCTTACTATCCCGAATGGTCTTATCCAGTCAAGTACAAACCAGGGAGCCACCATACATGCTTCAGCCGGCGACTTGCATGCCCAAACAATCTATTTTACGGATCAAACGCTACACTTCACCGGTACGTACCCGAGCGTCATTTACGTGAAACACTAGCAGCGCTCTGAGCACTGTCCTGGATGTACGATATCCTCGTTCAAGACCCCAGTTCTCGTACTACAATAAGATACATGCGAATACGCCACTTATTACCTGCTGCGGCATTTGTTGCAATCATGATAAGCCTGAGCGCTACATACGTCATACTGACTCACCATACGCATACGAGTTCATCGAAATCCATTCAGACAAGCACGCCGCATTCATCTCCGAAGCCCGCGCCGCACACAGCGAGCATTGCACATATATTTATCATAATGGAAGAGAATAAGCCAATTAGCCACATCATAGGGAACACTGACGCACCGTATAGTAATAGCCTAGCCAAACACTACGCTCTGGCCAGTAACTACTACGGCGTAGCCCACCCAAGCTTGCCAAACTACCTCGCGCTTACCAGCGGCTCAACCGACGGTATAGCCAGCGACTGCAATCCCCCCAGCGCTGGTTGTATTAGGACCGTACGGAACATCGCCGACGAAATTGCGACATCCGGACGCACCTGGAAGGAATATGCTGAGAGTATGCCGACTCCGTGCTACGACTACAACGCCGGAGAATATGTCACCAAGCATAATCCATTTGTGTATTACAGCGATATTATCAACAACGTGGCGCGATGCAAGGCCCACGTTGTACCCTTCAGCCAACTGCGCGGCGACCTTAGCTCTGTACGCACGACACCGGACTTTGCATTTATAACCCCTAATCTCTGCAACGACATGCACGACTGTTCGATTGCAACGGGCGACCACTGGCTCGCCCGGAACGTTCCGATGATCCTGGATTCGAAAGCATTTACCACACAAAACTCCTTACTCATAATTACCTGGGACGAAGGCGACAGCAGCACGAACCATATCGCGGCCATTCTGACGGGATCAGCTGTCAAACAAGGATATACGTCAGCCGCTCGCTACACTCATTATTCGCTGTTGCATACTATCGAAGATCAATGGGGTCTGCCGCCGCTGACCGCCAACGATAGGCAGGCACCACTGATGAACGGATTTCTGCAGTAGGAACAGTTCGGGTTTAACCTATTGCATACCCCTGACCTCTACCGCGCATACGTTACGTATAGAAGCAATGTTGCCATAAACGAAGACAGTAACGTCCTGCCGACATATGTTTGCTATTATTAACACATATGCTTACGCTTTATGACGAACTCGAAGCCCATAAACGGCATAAAGATAGTAGCGCACGCGTATTCGGTCTGGTTATCCAGGGAGGCGGTATGCGCGGTGCCTACTCGGCAGCTGCCATCGTTCCCCTTATCGCGTACGGGTTCAGCGATACCTTTGACCATGTCATCGGTTCCAGCGCAGGTGCCATTAACGGCGCCTACTTCGTCAGCGCCAAAGATGAGACACTTCGCCATACGTACGCTGACGATCTGGCCAATAAAAAGTTTATTAATCTACTTCGACGGGATAAACGGGTCGACATTGATTTTCTCGTTGACGGCGTATTGAAACACGAGCGAGCATTGGACATCAATGCCCTCAATGCCGCCCACGCGAAACTACATATTGTCATGACTGATGCAAAAACCAGTAAAGAAGTAGTGCTATCGGATCATGGCAAGTTCCTCGAGATATATGAAGAGCTGAGAGCTACCGCAGCCCTACCCATACTGTACGACAAAGAGGTGCGCGTAAATGATCGTCTATACATAGATGGCGGGGTATCGGATCTGCTACCCATTGACGTTGCGATTAAGCTGGGTTGCACCGACATTGTGGTAATCATGACGCAGCAGATACGGAGATACAGTTTTGTCAAAAGACACGAGCGACTCGTCAACCACCTCGTTAAATACTTTGCCAAAGACAAGCCGGTGCGGATACGCAAGAAGCTGCCAACCGACGAACATAAGCTACAACGTAACTTACGAAAATTGTCGCATCCAACAAAAAATCTTCGATTCTATGTTTTAGAGCCAAGTGATGAAGAATTTCTCGTTTCACTTGCTACGAGCGATAGAGATAAAGTAGAGTCGCTGGCTAAACTTGGCGTATCAGACATGGACAAGTTTCTTCATGAGCCGCTTGAAACTCGACCCCGCTAGCCGCTGTAATCACGTACGTGTAGACTGATAACACCCACGCCAGCAAAGAACCCGCTAATCGTAATAACTCGCCACCTTTGCGACATAAAACGGTAAGCGTCCTACACTGTTAGTGTCAACTAATACAGAATGGGGGGGGGTATCCGGACAGGCCTGTGTGAGAGTCCAGCCAAAGATATACTCACAGAATTTTTAGGTGTCATAACAAGTATGTTATATTATTTGTCTTTACAATGCAGCCCGCATTATCTGCTGCCGAAAAGGACGATAAACGTACCGCACTGTCCACACCAAATAATGCTTTCACATGCGTACCCTTACTGCTACTATTAGGATATTGTAAACAAATCGGAGGTATTGGGGATATGCACGGTTTCGAAAAGTTTCTTTACATGAACAAAGGGCGTATCCCCATACAAGGCAGACGGCTACTAACGTTAGCACTTGCTTTCGCGTTTCTATTGACCAGCGCACTTATTTGGATACCGGGGCAGGCCCGGACGGTGCATGCCGCTAGCCTGTCACTATGCGGTAACTCGGGTACAGCTCCGGCAATTAAGCACGTTATTGTCGTCATGATGGAGAATAGAAGCTACAACCAAGTAGTCGGGAGCACAGACGCTCCATATCAGACGAGCCTCGCCAATACGTGCGGTGTCGGTACGGCGGACTTTGCAGCGACACATACATCGGCCGCCAACTACTTAGCAACGTCTGCTGGCGAGTACCCGTCAACAAGCCCTCCGGGCTGTGGTAGCGTCAAAAACTGTGCCGATACATCGAATAATATATACCACCAACTTGATACTGCAGGGCTTACTTGGAAGTCATACGAGGAATCAATGCCTTCAGCATGTGACACATCGAGCAGCTTCCCATACAAAATTGGGCACAATCCGGCACTCTTCTACACTGATTTGACTTCAGCAGAGTGCCAGGCTAACGACATACCCGTTAGCGACCTTACCGCACAATCTGGACCATTCTGGAACGCCCTCCAAAACCAGACACTGCCGTCGGTCTCGTGGGTCACCCCGAATCAAAATGACGACAATGAGGCGAATGACGCCGGCACCGGCATCACCGGCGCGCAAGCTGAGCAGCTGGGCGATACGTGGGTCAAGAACTTCCTGACAAACGTCCAACAGTCAAACTCATACCAGGCCGGGAATACGGCAGTGCTCATTGCGTACGACGAGGGGAACGGCAGCGATTACACGGTCGGCGAGAACTGCACGAATGAGAGCTTAGACATGCCCGTGACAAACGGCGTAAGCGCGCATCAGGACTCATGCCACGTACCACTCTTTGTCGTCTATCCGTATACACCCGCTGGCAACCACGACGGCACGTTCTTCGACCACTATTCGATCACAAAAACCATTGAACAACTGTTTGGACTATCCTATCTCAGTCATGCTGGAGACACCCAGACCAATAGTCTGCTCGGCCATTTCGGGCTTAGTATGAGCCAGCCCACAAGTGCTCCCACCGTAAGCATCACAGCACCGAGTAACGGAGCGACCGTATCAGGCACACTTACGGTGTCGGGGACCGCTTCAAGCAGCGTCGGACTATCTGATGTTACCGTAAGCGTTGACAACGGTACACCCCAAACAGCAACCGGCACAACAAGCTGGTCGTCAACTATTGGCACGACAACGCTCAGTAACGGGACGCATACGATTACAGCTACCGCTCATGATACGGCCGGTAACACCGCTACCAGTTCTATCACTGTTGACGTTAATAATGTAACAACTAGCACTGCATGCGCTGCCACACCGTCAGGCATGGTACAGCTTTCAGGTAATTTGAGCGTCGAGAGCAACCTCGACGGATGGACGGGCATCTATAATACGAACACCGTAACTACCCGTGTCGAACCTGTCGGGGGAAGTTACGACGGCCTTTGGGCGCTACAGGTCAACCCTAAAGCGAGTGGCGCAGCAGGCATAAATAACGCCAAGCCGATTTGGGAGACATCCTCAGTCGCCGGTAATGCATACACCGGAAGCGCTGAAGTACGAGCAAGCACCGCCGGCGAAACAATATCGCTGCTCATGCGAGAGACCACACAAAGCGGCAAGGGCGTCGGCTACCACACAACCACAATGACCCTGAACGATACCAATTGGCACCAGATCAGCTCAGCGTATACTGCAAAAAATTCAGGAGACAACATTCGGTACATGCTCTATGTCAGTAACTTTGCAAATAGTGCCCAATACTTCCAAGCGGATTGCTTAAGCCTTCTGACCAATTAGGCGAAAGACCGCTACACATACTATACGGGCAACAACGTACAGGTACGGCAAGGCGTGCGGGCTATAGTCTTACTGGCGGCTGTGCAACTTGCATACCATCGTATATCTCTGTTATGCCAAGCTTCTTTTCAAGGTATATAACCGTAGCAAGGTTTAGTAAATGAAATGACTGTGCAGGTTGGCAACCGAAATACAATCTCCGGGTTAATCCCCCGGCCAGCAGCCTGCCCGAGCACAGGATCACGTCAGAAGAGCCGCTGCGCTTGAAAACCCCCAAGTCGAATACTCCAAGAAATAATATTTTTCAGCAGCAGTTTTGACATCCGTAAATTCCGTACGGCTACGAGTCTATACCCATGGATCCCCACGGGTAAACCCGTGGTGCCGTCGCTTCGCTCCGTACAGTCAGAGCTCCAGCCCTGACTGACCTAAATCCTGCTTGCCCTGATTGACAACATACCGTTTTATCATTTGTTCATCGAGTCCCACACTGCTCACGAAGTAGCCAGGCGACCAGACGATGTTCTCCTTCCAGTACACTCGTACGAGCCACGGATACTTTTTCCGGAGATAGGAAGCCGATTGGCTTTTCAGTTCTCCCATGACATCAGCGATGGCATACTTTGGTGGAATGATCATAACCATGTGCAGATGATCTGCATCGAAGTCAATCGTTTCCAGTCTGCAGCCTGGCTTACTTCGCAGCAGATGTGGGACAAGCTTACGCAACGTTTCTTCCACGGCAGGCTTTAGGATCCAGCGGCGGTACTTTGCGACCCAGACCACGTGATATTGCAGACGATATGCCCCATGCGACGAAAGTGTTACTCTCATACATCGCATTGTACCGCCGGCCGGGCTCATTCACCCACGGCTAAAGCCGTGGTGCTCTGCCGGCTACACCGGCAGCGCATAGAGAACGACACATCATCAACCGGCATAAGGCCTGCCCGTGTAGCTATAATGCCAATCTTTACATTCGTCATGTCACATACGCGATCAAGCCTGTCAAGTTGTGCCGCCTGGGTAACGCGACTCCCCGGTAGTGTATATAACGCCGGTTCACCGATAACAAAATGATACTGCCGGTGCTTGTTCCACAGAAAGTCCTGCATGCGCAGAATAAGCTGCATTTCCATATTACTTTTATCAGTATCCCGCCTGTCTAAAATCGCCTCACGATATGCGATTGTTTGCAGTAACGAGGGTATAAGACTGTTTGTATGCACTTTTGTCATAGTCGAGCCACGTGCAAATTCAAACGCTCGCGAGACAGCCTGCTTTGTGGCTTTCTTGGTTCGGTACCGTCTTGTGTCCGTAACATTTGTATTGTCAAGCGAACGTTTCACTTGTTGTCGAATAGCCACCGAAGCATCTAGCATATGCAATATCTTATCAACTCGGGTTTAGGATTGGCATCAGCACCAGTCTCGATCTTTGAAATCCTCGGCTGGCTCAACCCGACTCGATTACCTAATTCCTCAGCAGTGAGAGGTGGTGAAACCGGTGGTTCAGGCTGCACTAGTACAAGCTTGCGGGTGTACGGATCTGCCAGGACGATAAACCTTCTGCTGTGTTTTATTTCAGCACCATGCTATTTAAGCGAGCACGCTACAAATATTTATGCCATGCTTCTCCCAATAGAATGGCCCCAACGTAACATATAAAACCGACCACTACCAGGACGAGAATAACTATCAAAAAAACCACGAAAGGTGGCATGTCACTCGCATCAGCGTCACCGCCAATCGAACCGGTAAAATACATCAATAGATTGAGCAGGCCTAGGGATGACTGACCTATGGCTCCAAGTACTCCGTTCGATTGTTTCTTAGTGGATTTTTTCATTTCATTAGTTTTCATTACCTTAAACACTTTAGCTTTTGCTGTATAACCATGATACAGATTATACACGGACGAGGTCGCAACCTACAGCATCAAGCAAAAAGTAATCAAGAACTGGAAGACTAGGATTGTATAATTACAATGATGAAGCCAGTCGTATACTTACTTTGTGGCCTTGGGGGCTCAGGTAAAAGTACATACGCACAGAAACTTACCGAAAAGGGCTTACAAAAATTCTCGTTAGACGAATACGTATACAGTACATATGGAAGAGAGATAACTACGCTTCCAGAATCTGAGTATCTAAAAATTTACCGAACTGCAAAAATTGAGCTGGACAACAAACTTGTCAGTGCCATTAAGCATAAGCAATCCGTAGTTGTAGATTATGGATTCTGGCGGAAAAGCAGCCGGGAATTCTACAAACGGCTAGTTGAAGAAAACGGCGGCGAATGGAAGCTTATGTACTTTAAAGCTACCCCGGAGGTATTGATGGGTAGGCTAAGAGAACGGAATAAACGTATCGACGCGAATGCCTTTCCCGTGACTGAGGAAAAGTTACGAGAGTATATCGCGCGTTTTGAAGAACCAAGCGACGAGGGAGAAGAAGTAATAGTTCAGTCGTAGCTACTTCCCTATTTCGTTTTGAAGTGCACCACTTCAGATTAATTAACGGAGCTCTTTACTGCTAGCACTTCTATAACGTTATCGGGTTCCGACGCCAAATGTTGCCGTTCGAAGTCAACATATATCTGCTCCTGGTAAGTTCTAACGTGATTGATGGTAAACCCGGAATTCTGCAGATAGCCCGTTATAGATTCGGGAGTATGAAAATATCGTTGGACAGTTTTAGGATGACCGGTTGACGGGTCATCAAAGGTATACGATGTAAACATCGTCCCTGGGTCCGTACTGGCACTTGGTCGGTGCATATCATGGCTCTCGGTAGACCGAACTACGGCAAAAAGTCTGCCATTCGGTTTTGTCACTCGATATAGCTCATCAAGTGCTCCTGGCAGCTGTTGCTTACTCAGGTAGTGAAGAACAAGACGGGCATATATATAATCAAAGGTTTTCTCTGCATATGGTAGCGGTTGAGCTACATCCTCTATGCGAAGGGCTATCTGATCATCCAGCTTATTTTGTTCGATTAATCTGCGGGCAAACGCTAAGCCCGTGGCGTCGATGGTCGTGGCAACAACATGGCGAGCGGGGTTGTTTGCTACCATTCGCATTTCGGCGATACCACCAGTAGACACTCCAACGCTATAGATTTCATGGTCGGCATTACTGAGAGCATTGATTCCATGGTCTTCACTAATGGATGCGGGCATTTCCGAACCGATCCTATATTGAAAATTTCCCATGTGCTCATAATACTATACAAAAAAGACTCCTCCTAGGAACCCTTTCGTACTACTTATACCTGGCAAACCGGGTTAGCCAAACATGGAATATTATGTGACCAGCCTGACATCAGCGCCTAGATGTTGATTGTCGATAATCCAGAAAAGCTACTAACCATTCTGCACGTCCTTTATGCCAAGCTTCGCTTCCAGGTAGACGACTGTCGGCAGGTTGAGAAGGTGAAACTTCACCGTGTAGGTTGGCAATTTGAATCCGATTTCCGGGTTTATGCCCCTATTGGCTGCCTGCATATTGAATTGTTTGTGGGCATATTTCTCAAGGAAGTCCTCTTTGCTATCAAACAATACGAATTCAACATGTTCCAGCCCCTCATATGTTTTAACGTCTGCTTTGGGCGCTGGCAGTTCTATCGGCTGCCCTAAATACGAGCTTAAATTAAACTTCCCACGAGCTCACGCTCGGGGAACTGCTGTTCGATCAGACTAGAATTGAAAATTCTCTCTTGGTAAACCTAACGACCGCTCAGGTCGGAACCCCTATTCGACGAGTTGGAATATATTGAGGCACGATTGAAATCGTTGGGCATTCAGGGGGAAGTGATCAGGCCTTTAATGGATTACGTAAACGCAGCCCATCTATGTGTATAAAATCTTCAGTGTTGGCCGTCCATAATTCGCAATCATTTTCTAAGGCTGTTGCCGCCACAATGGCATCGCCTAGACTCATCCTCTTAAGCTGCCTCAACTCCACTGCCGTCTGGATCAAGGAAGTATTAAGAGGTATCTCGATCATTGTATTGAAGAGTTCCTTAATACGCTGCTCTTCAGCGGCTAAGATGTCTGGATAACCAAGTGCTTCGATAAGACTAACCGAAGCATAGCAAATAGGTTCTTCGTCAATAATACTTACGCCAAGCGTCTGGTTGCCGAGATAAATAACTACGTTCGTGTCAAAGCATCGCATGTATCCGTCCTAGCTTCTCCCGGGCAGGGGACGATCTTTACGGATCTCACGCTGCCAAGCTACAGGATCTTTGATCGAACGGTATGCACCGATTGCCTGAAGATTCCTTACAGCCTTTTTGACGGCTTCAGGATCGTAATCTTTTGGAAGCACTACCGGAGCACCAATCTGTACTTTTTGACCCAATTCTAGCTTTGCATTCTCCACATACGACTTGGGGACGCGAAGTGCATACGAATTTCCTGTTTTAATAATAGTTGCCGTGTAGTTACTCATAGTACTTACTAGTATAACTACTAGCGTATTGCGTGTCAAGCGGCCGGATCTACTCAAGAGATATACAAAAACTCCGGATCATATCGGAGTTCGAGAAAATATTTTAGGTACGAAATGGTGACCCTAACGACTACTCAGGTCGAAACCCTCTTCGATGAGTTGGAATATCTAGGAACCCAGTTACAGGTGCTTGACAACAAAGTACCCCCAGTTATATCCGGTAGTTATGGAGTAGAGAGATGTGATACTTCGCGAGGAAGCTAAATGTACAACTGGAACGGCGCACAGCAACTATTTGAGGTTTACATAGTGATTGAATACAACACGTCCGTATTGGTTCGGTGTACCATTCCAGGATTGTAGCATGCCTAGCCCATTCTTTGATGCACATCCTGTAGTATCCCAGCCCCACATCAGGTAGGAGATACCATGTCTGTCGGCCCAGTTCATGTATTCAGTGACGTAGTTGGTCTTGCATGACGGTTGGCCGAGCTCGTCCGTCAGTACCGGCATCATTTTTGAGATGGGCTGTATAACTGCATTCCAGCACTTTAGCCCACAGCCACTCGGTCCGGAGTTCTGCGCATAGTTGTGAAAGACGACCGCAAGCTGATGCTGCCGATCTTGTGGGATATAGTGAAGTATGCCTACTAAGTTGTGGGCGTACGATAGCCCACTCAGCGCAATAATATTGTGCGCTCCGGTTGCTCGAATCGTATCAACGATCTCCTGCATCCCTGCACTGCGCCAATTTGTTTTCATGGTAACGCCCTGCTGCGTCGTTAGCTGGGTAATAGTACATCCATGTAGCCAGCATGCCCAAGGATTTTTTGTTTGGGCGTTCTTGGTGGTTATATACGGCTCATTGTAAGGTTCAAAGACGACTGACCGGTTACCTTTAAAGCTATTGGCGACAGACTTCCAATACGTCAGTGCATTGCTCGCGTCTGCCATGACCTGCTGATGGTTTGAGAGAGTACTCCCCGGAGCGCTGTTATGCAGATCGAGAATAGCATAGATGTGGTGCGACGTTAGGAGATTCACGTAGTTGACGATGGCATCACGATAGTTGGCGCCGGAATATGGCCCAGGAGAATTGTTGATACCGAGCCAACAATCTTCGTTCGTACTAATGCGCACTGCATTAATATGCCACTTAATATACTCCATGACAGATGACGTGTCTGTTGGCCCGAAAATAGTATCACCGCCTTCTGCTGGCGACTTAGTGCAATACGTGGCTACTCGGTTAATACCGATAAACCGAATAGTGCGTCCCTGCACGTTAGCCAGGTGATTACCCTTAACATGAACAGCAAAATTAGATACTCCACAGGATACAGGGTTTGTGCCTTGCACAGATATGCAATTGGACGGGGTCGTGAGCGCATAGCTACGAACCAGCAAATAGGAACCCATAATCCCTATGAGTGCTATGAAAATGAAACCAGGCAGCAGCAAATGTGAGAATCCCCGTTGGGCACTAGTTATGTGCTCGTAGGCTTTGAGATTGCGTTTTAGTTTGTAGATTTTTGCCTGGCGTAGAACCATAAGTTGGCCTTAGTCATATACTTTTATAAGTGTATGCAGTGTGAACGACTCTGTCAAATAGGAGGGTACTAGTCTCGTTGTTTATATTCATGGATTAATTTTGGGATTTAAGGGTAATACGAGCAAGCCTACCTATGAAGATTTAGATTATGAAACTCAAAAAACACCCCTTTTTACAGGGGTGAATGCAGTCTTCTAGCTTGCACCGCTTGAAAAATCTCATATGGTGAACCCAACGACTACTCAGGTCGAAACCCTCTTCGGTGAGTTGGAGTATATTGAGCCGCAGTTGAGAACAGTCGGCGTAAAGTAAACGGTATATAAGGGTTTATACTAGTATATGTCGGTATTATACTGTACATAGGAGGAATATTTCATGTCAGTAACTCAAGCAATTAAATTAGACGATGAAACAAACAAGCGACTGAAAGCACTTGCCCAGCAGCGTAATAGGTCGGCACATTGGTTAATGAAGGATGCCCTGGAGCGATACCTTGCCGAGGAAGAACGCTATGAGCGTGAAAAAGCAGAAGATCTGGCCGAATATGAAGATTAT
The DNA here is from genome assembly GCA_021851735.1 of bacterium. Classification (GTDB taxonomy): domain Bacteria; phylum Patescibacteriota; class Saccharimonadia; order Saccharimonadales; family UBA4665; genus JAJZCD01. Next base: position 20,259 of record JAJZCD010000013.1, read on the forward strand.
ATGTTGACCGGCAAAGCCATAGACAATGAGACGGTCACATCATGGCTCAACGAACTTGCAAGCGGCAAGAATACAGCATGGCCAAAGCAAAAATAGTCTGGCGTGAACGCGCGCTTGAAGATATTTCTCGCCTTTACGATTTCTTATTTGAGAAGAACGAGGAAGCAGCCACAAAAGCAGCCCAGATCATTCTACGAGGCAGCTCACTGCTCGAAGAGTCGCCACGACTAGGGCGTCCGATGGCGGACGGCACGGGGAGACGTGAACTCTTCATTCCGTTTGGATCGAGTTTTTATGTACTGCGTTGCTTCTTGGCAGATGACGATGCTGTCGTTGTCCGTGTCTGGCATGGACGCGAGAACAGGAAGGAGAACTAGCCTGCATGGCCACTCACATACAAAAAGTCCCGGACGTCCGGGATTTTTAGTATCGCAAAGTTTCGAGAAAATACTCTTGGTACGAAATGGTGGCCCTAAGCCATTCGGTTTATATGGTTTTGTCTAATGAAATTATTAGATGGAATAAATTATTGGCTAGGCCAGTGTATAGCTAACTTTATTTTCAAATGTGTTATCATAATTATGATAAGCATGAAAGGATGTAATCTATGATAAGTATCAGACCAATATCAGATTTAAGAAATCGTTTTTCGGAAGTAGAAAAAGAGATAAACAAAAATAGTAAACCTATTATTTTTACCATGAATGGAAAGGCTTCTATGGTAACTATGAGTTTTGATAAGTTCAGCAAAATGGCACACCTAGACTATGTTGAACGTGCTCTTGATGAAGCTGACGCTTATGCAGAAAGTCATCCAGAAGAGCTAACGCATGAAGACGTATTCTCAAGAATCAAAGAAAAAATAAATGGCTAAGCCTAATTTGCGATATTCTCCTCTATTTTACGAGGATTTAGATAAGATTACAGATTACCTGTTGTACGAACTTAAAAATGAACTTGCGGCAAAGACATTAGTTAATAATACCGAAGCTGCAATAAAAAAACGTCTTAACGGCCCTCTTAGTACAGCACTCTATAGGTCGCTCAGTGATAGGAAGCACGGTTACCGCATAATCATAGTGGGCAACTACCTTATTTTCTATGCCGTCATAGACAACACTATGATAATCAGACGTATGTTATACGGTCGTAGAAACTTAGATAGAATTCTTTAATTAGTTCCTTATAAATCAACGATTTAGGTAACAAAAAGCTAAGATTTTTAGAAATTCAAAAATTAATAGATTACGGGGGTAAACATTAGACTAGGATTGAAAATTCTCTCTTGGTGACCCTACCCCACTCGGTTTATAAACAAATCATCGCTGAAATTTTGCGCTGGAACACAGATATTAAGCCGGTTTTCTAGTGACAAACACGCTAAATTGTGGGAACTCGTGGTTGCGTTCAAAATAGTAGGCATCTACCTCTTTGCACTCTTCAATGGCTCGAGTCTCCACAAAATTATCCACATTGAAGCCTGATTGTCTGAGCAGCTTAAAATGTGTACTTGGTGGGGCTATCCAAAATCGCAATACCTCGCCGCTCGGAAATGTCTCGTCGTACTGTTTGAATGAAGAGTATGTCCCATACAATCTTGGTTTCTCGGCATTTTCTGAATAACCTAATACCCTTGTCACAACCCCTTCTATTTCTATCCGCTCAGAAGCCCAGCGCATTGGGTGACCAACTGAAAACTGCAACGAACCGCCCGGTTTTAGCACCCGGTATATCTCCTGATAGACTTTCTCGGGCTGCTCAGAATAATGTATCGTCAAGCTACTGTAAACAAAATCAAAGGACTCATCATCAAACTCAAGCTCATGCATATCGCCGACCGTAAAAGTAATATTCGGATAGGACTCTTTAGCAAGTCGCACTGACTCCTGCGACAAATCTATGCCAACCATATCATTTGCACCATATTCTGCGAGCAGCTGAGACTCTTCGCCGGTGCCACAGCCAAGTAATAATACTTTTTTACCAGCTAGGTCAGGAAGTAACTTTCTCATCGCCGGTTTTTCAACAAAGCGATGCGGCAACTTCTCTCCGGCTTTTAGTTCTTTTTGCCTAATTGCCGCCCAATTATCGTAGTCATTTACTTGTGTCATACATTTATCTTAACAAACAGCTAGAGGGAATCGAACTATTTAACAGATAGAAAAAGCACCCCGTTTCCATTTTTGAAAATTGAGTGCTAGTTCTAATCTGTAATTCTTCTTTGGTGACCCTAGACCACTCGGTTTATAAGAAAATAGCTAACGAAATCATTAGGTGGAACTCGGTACTCGAAAACATTCAGTTATTAGACCTGGTCAGCCAAGCTACATCGCTGCGCCCCTACTAGTTGCTAATGGAGCTTCTCACCTTTGTTTAGCATATCAATAAATTTTTCAATTCTAGCTTGACGCGTCTCTGGTTTTTTTGCTGTCTGAACTCTCCAGCAAAAGGCATATACATTCGCACGATTTAAGGTATCAAAGAATTGTTTAGCTTTTGGATTGCTATCCAATGCTATTTGAAAATCTGCGGGTATTGTTGAAGTACTTGCAGAATCATATGCTGCTTCCCATCTGCCATCGTTCTTAGCCGACTTCACAGCCATCAACCCAGATGGTTGCATCTTGCCAGATTTAATTAACAATTCTGCTTTTGCAACGTTTACTTTTGACCAAATACTCTTTGACCCTCTGGGACTAAACTTTTGTAGCCAATATTCGTTATCGTAAGTTTGCTTTTGCCCATCTATCCAGCCATAGCAAATCGCTTCTTCCAATGCACCCTCATAGGATATTGAAGTTTTGCCTGAGGACTTTTTGGCAATTTTAAGCCATATGCCTTGTTTTTGTTTGTGGTTTTTATCAAGCCAATTGCGCCAAGTTGGCTGGTCATCAAAAAGAAAGACGGGCAACTCTTTGAACAATTCCATGTGCTAAGCATAGCACTATCGGGGAATCGAACTATTTAACAGATGAGGTTTGGCAACAAACTTCTAGCTATAGAAATTTATAATCAAGTCTTATCTGTAAGCTTCCTATGGTGACCCTAGACCACTCGGTTTATAAGAAAATTGTGTCGGAAATTTTGCGCTGGAATCAGATAATTACGGCAAAGGCTGCATATTCGTAATAGAATTGTGAATTGCATCAATACCGCCTACCTCCTGTATAGAATGCTGCAGAGGCCATCTGATTTTATTCTTATAGGGGTTGAGGACTTTCAAGGGTTCAGGCGAAATCATTAAATCTATATGATGGTTCTCTAGCTTAATATCAGTTGTCATAAATTGAAAAACTACCGTTGCAAGCTGTAGTGTAACTCCATAAATCTTTGCGCCTTTTGCAATTTCTTTTTTCATCTCATCGCCAAGTTCATGAGGAACAGTGATTTTACTGGCTTGGGTGACACGATTCGTGCCGAGCATGCTGCCAGGGTGGAAGGTTTTCCAGGGAACATATCCAAGCGTAAATATTAGACCCTGGGCTATAGTTTTGGTCTCGTAAAAATCCGAATACGCCGACTCTGGAATTATCTGTTGTTCGGGTGGGGGAGGATTTTGATAATTCATTACTAGCATAGTCTTATACGCCCATGTCGCTAATCTTCGTTGTTTGACTTTATCAAGCACTATATTTTTACTCCGAAGCATCTTGGTTAGAATAGGCTTAACTTCGTTTTCTAGATTACTCATCCAGCCACTATTGCATGTTTCGCATACATCGTTAATAGTTCTACTGAAGAGCTTTGATTCGTATCGGTATACTACCCTACCGTCTAAAGTAACAGATTCATTTATTCCTTTAATAGAGCTATCAAATAATTGATTTAACCAATCGGGAAATACATGCTCCTTTGTAATTTTTATATCGTTTCTACCGCAAAACATACATAGCTTTGACATGATTAAATTATAATTCTTTACATTCTTACTTAGCTATGGGGTGGCATGATACCATTCTTTACTTATAACACTTAGGTAAATTCCTGAACCACCCAGCCGAAAATTCTCAATTACTGTTTGATGAGCTAGTACTTAAGTAATCTAATCCCCAGCCGTGATTAGTACTTTTATTTATGTATATTATACAATCATGGTAATGAAGCAACCTATAAAATATTCTTTAATCATCTTAGCTACTGCATTGATAGTTGGGGGTGGAACTTATTTTATTGTGCACCATCAGTCAGTTGACTCTAAAAAGATGTTAAGCTCTCAGGTTATATCATTACGCAAGAACGTAAGCGTATTAAATGCCCATATATTGAAACTAGAAAACAATAAAACACCATCTCCGGCTTCATTAAGCGTACCATCAAACGCATGTACGAGTTCTGATTTGTCTGCCACACTGCTTAATGGTACCGGAGCTGCAGGAACAGCTTATTACAACTTACAAATTAAAAATACAAGCAACAAGACCTGCCTGTATAGTGGCGTAACAGCAATATTCCCTCAAAATAGTAGCGGAAGTATTGTAGGAGGTGACGCTACAACAAATGCAGTTGCAAACTTTAAACTATCTGCAAATGAATCCATTTACTCCGATGTGGGGTTTCCGAATCCCGGAAACTTTTCTCCTGGTGAATGCGCTTCAGGTGTAACATCGTTGGCAGTTTACCCGCCTGGAGAAAGTAAACCGTTGACTATAAACATAACAGGCTCAAACTATACCAATTCCTACTGCCCAGGATTTTCTATGAATGCTTTTTCAACAAAGCCAATAGGTGGGTAATAGCTAACGGAAAGGATTTTATGGCACCTTTAAAGTTTTATTCATGGAAAGATGACAACCATTGTATCTGCACCATGACAAGCAGTGATAAATTGACAGAGAACGAATTGGAAGATATAGCCAATAGGCACATGAAGATAGAGACAGATAAAGGAACTTACAGGATACTATCCAAACCCGAAGAAGAATGGGGCGGTGAGCTTAATGGAGGTGGTCATTTCCGTAGTTACTTAGTTGAAGTAGAGCAAGAAAAATAGAGAATGTTTACCCCATATACCGACCTTGGAGCTCCTATTTAAATTCTACGACTCGGTCCCTGCGGAAAACTTTATTGATACCCGCAATGGAGTCATAGGCAGAAAAGTACATATCATTAAATTCAAGCAGTGATAAATTACGCCAGTAATTAGCACTCCCGGCACGGGTGGACTGATAACGTATTGTTATGTTATTTGAAACACGGGTTTTAAGATATTCACCGAAAGCACCTTGGTCAACTTCACGAGAGCCAACGCTAAAACCCTTATTTGATGTTGTCTTTCGTTGTTTGACGTTTGGGATAGACGGAGACCCTACTGGGGTTACATTGTCCACTGGTTCGTCAGAGAAATCTGTAACATACATTTCTTTTGGCGCGTCTTCGGGTGCAATGGTTTCACTTTCAAGTTCTTTTACTACATCAGTCTTTAATTGCTTCTTACTATCACCAAAATAATCATTAATAAATTCAGTTAAAGCCTTCTCTTCGCCAGCCTGGTCACTTACCCAATCAAAATACGATATGCGATAAAAGTTCCAGCCAGCGGCCTCTAGTGCTCCCTGTCGCTCCCAATCACTTTGCACGTACACCTGACCGTCTCCGCCCTCAAAGTGAGTTGGACCATCACATTCTATGGCTAGTTTATTTCCGTTGTGATGTATGGTCATATCAATTTTAAATCCTAGTGATTCAGTCTGAGTCTCTAAGACATAGTCATTTGCGTCTAATTTTTTAGCAAGGTAACTAAATACCTCGTCTTCAAATTGAGAGTCAAAGCGTTGTTCGGCTTTGTTGTGTCTGCGAGCAACAACACCATTTTTCTCAATATACTCTAGGTATTTTTTAATCCATATACCGTCAGGCCAAAGCTCAGGTGCCAATGAAGTTACTGCATGTACTTGGATTCTTGCACGGCTAAACGCCACAGTGAGACACCCCTGGACGAGCCAGGGGCTTAATGAGTAGGGTCGCTTCAAAAGCGATGCCGCCGCGAGTTTAGTGTTGATGTGATGGTTTCGAGAGACTAAAAACGTCCAGCTTCAGCTGCCAGCT
>JAJZCD010000014.1 GCA_021851735.1 bacterium
ATCTCCAAAATAAAACCAAAATTGTCGGAACAAACCAAAACACTATTGCCATAATATTTTTATTATAGGCCTGTCGCTAAAAATATTACCGATTTCCAGCATAGCAAGTAATTGTAGGCTGATACACAATTACGCCGACAAAGCCTTCACTGTTGTAATTGTAGTTTTGTTATAACCCAAATCATGAAGAACCATAAACTACTAGGCATACCTGCAATCATATGGGTTCTTCAACTATTGTATGTAGCGTTAGCGCTCGGTTTATTTGCGATCATATCTCTCAAACTACACAAGCAGGTGCGTCAACTGACATTTCAGCTTGGGTACGTTTTCGTTATGGTTGTTATAAACATTGCTTGGCGTGTGACTATCAAAAAGAAAAATCCGGATTGGTTTTAATCTCATGCCAACAAAGTCTTCACCTTGCCATTGACACAGAGTCAATAGCCAGGGTAAAAGTTCGAAAATCGGACCATATCCCCAACCATAAGTAACTCATCAGTTAACTGTAAAACCGGATAGTTGCACTTTTCAATCTAGCTCATGCAGTATGATTTTCAAGCCATTCCGCAATCTCTGCTATTTCTAAATGTTCGTTTGCTACCTTAAGAGCAAGATCCTCAAGTTCATTCGGGGAAGCCGTTAAACGTTTGTTATTACGACGCAGAAATATGCCGCAAACAGTTACCGCAGTATGTTTATTGCCGTCAGTAAACGGATCATCACCGGTTATATTCCGAAGATAGACTGCGGCTTTTTCATGAATGGTCGAGTATTGCTCAACCCCGAATGCTTCAAGCTTCGGGGCTTCGATGACCGACGTGAGCCGCCCCTCATCTCGTACACCGTGAGATCCACCGAAATCTTCTATGAGTTGAAAATGTAGCCGAAGGATCTCTTCAAGACTTAGGTACGTAATGCTCATTTGTCAGCTAGGTTTTTTAGCGTTTGGCCGTATTGTTTGACAAATTCATCATACTCCCGCAACAACTTACCGTGCTTGTTGTTATCAACCAATTCAACCCGGACACGTAATAAATCACCTCGTTTGGCTCCGAGACGATTCAGGTCCTTCTTTGACAGGGTGATACCTTCGCTTGACCCAATTTGTATAAGCTTCTGCTCTGTTTCAATCATAACTCTAATTATAATCTCATTATAATCATTGTCAATTCCGCTTACGTAGGTGGCTAACGGTATACTGTCGTTTTTCAACAGTTTTACGAGCCTCTCACCAACACTACAGCGGACTTTCTATAGAAAGTGCTCGTAAATATCCCTTATGGCCAGCCGAGGTATTATACAGATACGAAAGTGTTCCAAGATGTGGAACACTTTTTTGTTTTGCCGAAATATGTATCTGTAAAATGGGGTTCGAAACCTTTATGGCGGCCACGTGTCTTATTTTGAACACCCGATTTGGTATGATTAGGCGTATGAGTATCTTTGATACAATTAACAAACTCAACCTGCCAAAAGACTCCTACGTAGTCGTAGGTGGCGGTATATTGGTCGCCTTGGGACTGCTTGAGTGGGATGAAGATGTAGATATATGTGTGACACTCAAAGTATACAGCCATCTCAAATCTAACGGATGGCAGGAAGAAAAGTGGAAAGATATTTCTGTCCTGAAACATGACGTTTATGACATTGGGACGAGGTTCGGTGTTTGGAGCGCGCAAGATTTGCTGGCTGACGCTATGATGATTAACGGTATACCGTTTATGAATATAGAGAGATTGCTCCAATGGAAACGAGAAATGGGACGACCCAAAGATTTGAGACACGTCGAACTTATTGAGCGTTATCTTGAGGACTATGAGTCTGCTCCAATTCGATAAGTTTCTTATACATTTTATTTTCAACAAGCTTGACAAAATGGCGTTCCAATTCTGGACTACGTAGTCAGCCAATTTTGGTAACATACAACCGCAGTAACATCTTAGACCTGAGTCGGCATTTGTTTGTTCTTTTTGTTTGTCGCAACATGGATATTGCCGATAACTCCCAGGTTGGCCTAGATGAAAGTCTACGAATTAGAGTCAAGCTAGATAAGTCGGAAGTCGGCAAAAGAAGTATTTGAGGCCGTATCCGTTTGACCATCCCCGTTGCGCTAGTCTAGCCAATTTTGCAATGTACAACCAATAACAGCTCATTCGGACCTGATATACTGAGTGCTATGACTGCATCACAATGTCCGTTCTGCAATACGAAAGATCAAATACTCAAGAGTAACGAACGTGCCATCCTTATTTTAAGCAATCCGCGTAAAGTACCTGGCCATACGCTAGTGCTACCTAAGCGGCATGTCGAAGAGCCATGGGAACTGATGAGCGACGAACTGCGGGATATTTTTGAACTCATATTCTTCGCTGAACGTCGTATCTTAGGTAAGCTCGGGGAAGGCGTGGATATCCGCCAGAATTACCGCCCGTTCAAGAAGCAGGACGAGCTCAAGAAAAACCATGTACTGTTTCACGTCATCCCACGTTCCAAAGACGATTACTTGTATACCGTGTCCGAACAGTATGAGCGGGACCTGTTCACGAAGCTCGATACGCTTGAACGCAAGGAAGTTGAAAAAATCTTGCAGTAGCATGGCTGAACCAAAATTTGTCCCCAAACCCGGTCAGGTTGACTACACCAATATTCGCTATGCGCCAGTCGTTAATACGGTCGTAACGCATGCTGGCAGGCTATTACTCGTGCAGCGCAGCGCGGGCATGCGCCTGTACCCCGGTTATTGGAACGGTGTATCGAGGTTCTTGGATGACGCCCAATCTATAGAAGAAAAAGTAACTCAGGAGCTGCGCGAAGAGCTTCGCATGCAAGCCTCGGATATTATATCGATTGAACGAGGCCGGGTAATACTCCAGGAAGCTCCTGAATACCATAAAACCTGGTTAGTCGTGCCGGTGTTGGTACGCGCAAGTACCGATACGTTCACGCTAGACTGGGAGGCGCAAGCTGCCCGTTGGTACCAGCCGGAGGAAATATCCGGGCTCGATTTGCTGCCGGGTTTTGGCGACGTACTTGAAGCTGTACGAGGTATGCTATACTACGCGTAGTATGAGAAGCTTTCGTATGTCTATGGACATGATGCCCGTCTAGGGCTAGCTTTTCTTTATCTCGATTTCATTATTAGACTCTGTACCCGGTACCTTGAGCACTCGAATGGTAACGCGTTCCGGCGGTGCATAGGGTGACGGGCAACTATTAAACAGGTACAATACTATCTATTATGAACTACTACGTTACGACCTCTATACCTTATGTAAACGGTGATCCGCATATTGGCTTTGCAATGGAGCTGATACTGGGCGACGTACTTGCCCGGGCAGCGCGCGCCGAAGGGCATACGGTTATATATAGCACCGGTACTGATGAACATGGCACGAAAGTCGCTGAAAAGGCCCGAAGCCTCGGTAAGGATCCACAAGAATTTGCCGACGAAGTGTCGGCTAAGTTCCGTACGCTGGGCGACTTGCTCGGTGTCGACCCCGATCGTTTTATCCGCACCACCGATAAAGGGCATATGCAACGTGCCCAGCTTATCTGGAAGGCGCTTGAGGCAGATATATACAAAGCAAAATATATTGGGTGGTACGATGTACGCCAGGAAGAGTTCGTCCCTGAAGCACAAGCTGATCCTGAGCGCATGAAGCCGGATCACCCGCAGGCTTACCGTAGACTCGAAGAGGAAAACTACTTTTTCCGGTTGAGCAACTATACCGAGCGAATCTTACAAGCTATTGACAGCGATGCATTGCGTATCGTACCGAAAACTCGTAAGAACGAGATCGTCAGCCTGCTGCATGAAGGTCTTGATGACATCAGCATCTCTCGACCGGCCGAAAAGCTTGAATGGGGCATCCCGGTACCTGGTGATAAAACGCAGGTTATGTACGTGTGGTTTGAGGCGCTCATGAACTATATTACCGTGCTCGGCTATCCGGAGCATGATGATTTCAAGAATTTCTGGCCCGCTCAAGTACAGGTGCTTGGCAAGGACATAATTCGATTCCACGCCGCTATTTGGCCGGCTATGCTGTTGGGTCTTGGTATCGAGTTGCCGAAGCAGCTGTATGTGCATGGATTCGTCAACGTTGGCGGTCAAAAAATGAGTAAGTCGATTGGTAATGTCATCGCGCCGATGGAGATCGTCGATAAATATGGTGCAGACGCATTCCGCTACTATTTCCTGCGTCACGTTCCAAGCTACGATGATGGTGACTTTACCTGGGAGCAGTTCGAGGCGGCGTATAACAACGAGTTAGCTAATGAGCTTGGCAATGCCGTGCAACGTACTGCGGCTATGATTCAAAAATACCAGGACGGATTGATCGGCGATATCCCACCGGCTGAGCACGATACCGGCGAATACCGAGAGGCAATTGCGGCGTGTCGGTTTGATCGAGCGCTCGATGACGTATGGGAACAAGTGCGGGGGCTCAACCAGTATATCGACCAGGAAAAGCCGTGGGAGATTGCTAAGACCGGCGATGAAGAACACTTGCGTGAAGTGCTAGCCCAGCAGGCTGGTGACTTATTAGAAATTGCTGATTTACTTGAGCCGTTTTTGCCGAGCACGGCCGTTAAAATACGAGGCGTGTTCGAGACGGGGATTGTCCGTCCACTTGAGTCCACGCTGTTCCCTAAGCTTGATACGGTAGTTGCTGGCCAGTAAGACCGTACATATACTGCGCTAGGGTAGATAGAACGTATTCGACGGCGTCTTTGTATTGTAGTGAGTCGGCATAAGCCGCTCGAGCAGCTTTGTGTTGATTACTGTCTAAAATTTGTATATGGCACGTACGTTCGAATACACTCTAATACGTAAGGAGATGACTAATGGCAGAAGTGCTTATTGTGCAGAATATAACTCGAGAAAGGCCTGGATTACTTGACCAGGTACTCAAGAAAAAAGGCATTCCCTATGACCTTGTCGACCTTGATGCGGGTGAGATGTTCCCCGACCCACGGGCGTATAAAGCAGTTGTTGTGCTTGGCGGTCCTGATAGTGCCAATGATACGACCAATAAGATGACGGCCGAGCTCGCGCAGATACAGCTAGCGTTAGATGCCGGAGTGCCTTATCTTGGGATATGCTTAGGCCTTCAGACTGCCGTAAAAGCGGCCGGAGGTCGGGTAGTACCAGGCCGTGAGAAAGAAATCGGGCTGGTTGACGCTCAGGGTGCGCCATACGCAGTTCAGTTGACCGAGGTGGGCAGGACGGACCCATTGTTTGCTAATTTGCCCACTACACTTGCCGTATTCCAACTGCATGGTGAGACAGTGGAGCTGAGTCCGGATATGGAACTTTTGGCGACCGGTACGCATTGCCAGAACCAGATTGTGCGTATTGCGGACCGGGCCTATGGTATTCAATCCCATTTTGAGCTGACGCCCGACATGCTCGCTGTTTGGGCTGCGGAAGACCCGGATTTACAGCCTATTGGCCTTGAATCGCTCAAGCGTGCGTTTGAGCGGATTCGCGAAGACTATACGAACATCGGTGAAGCCCTACTGACAAACTTCTTACACATAGCGGGGTTGTCATAGTGGAGCTGTTCGATACGCACTGTCACACGCATGAAATGGTCCGACGTACGACACCAGTCTATGACAAATGGCATAGCGACGGAGCAGAGCGTACGCCTGAGTCAGTGATAGCGGCTGCCCGTGAGGCGGGAGTGAATCGTATGTTGTGTATTGGCACTACCCTCGCTGATAGCGAGCAGGCGATAGAGTTTGCGGCAGATCGTGATACTGTCTGGGCTTCCATCGGTATACACCCGCACGAAGCTGCCGCGCATCTTGATAGTGCTACACGTGCCCGTTTTGCGGCGCTAATCACGGGTGGTCCCGCGAAGCGCAACGTGGTAGCCATTGGCGAGTGTGGGCTTGACTATTTCTACACGCATTCGCCCAAAGAGGCACAAATTGCATTGTTAAAGTTCCAGATAGAGCTAGCACTGGAGCATGATCTACCAATCAGTTTCCACGTACGTCAGGCATTTGACGATTTTTGGCCGGTTTTCGATAGCTATAGAGGGGCAAATCTTCGTGGCGTGCTACATAGCTATACCGATAGTATGACTAACCTGGAGCAGGCAGTGAAACGGGGCTTGTACTTTGGTGTAAATGGTATCGTGACATTTGCTAAAAATGACGCACAACACGTGATATATCGCACAATTCCACAACAATTACTACTGTTAGAAACCGATGCACCATTCTTGACTCCAGTACCATTCCGTGGTAAAGTGTGTGAGTCAAGACACGTGCGTGTGACGGCTGAGTTTTTGGCCGGATTACGTGGAGAACATCTCGAAGACCTGGCCGCAACGACCACCGCCAACGCCCGCGCTTTGTTTAAAGTGTAGGATATATGTATAAAGAAAAAGTCGAATCTATATCGGTCCCCCCTGAAGCTTCTAGCGCTGTTATCTCATATCTTTCTACTCTGGATGGGGCAGTAGCTGCAATTAGTGGTGAGCTGGGGAGTGGAGGGGATACGTTCTGGTATGCTTAAGAAGCTGCTCAGTGTCGTCATGCCGGTTAATCAGCAGGCTCGTGATGCTGAAGCTTATCGTGAGGTTATCCGTGATGCGGCCCGCATGGGTGGCACGTTATTCGGCCCGATTCCTGAGGGGTCGCGCCGTGAGTTCTTTTGTCTCGATCAGCACACTTGGGTCTGGCATGAAGAGTGGACTGACGCGAATAAGGTACACCATGCCCGGACGACTCGGTACGATGTTCGACCGCACGGCATATTTAAAGCCCAAGATGGGATGCCGTATCAGCCGCTTGGCGCTGAAGAGAAACGGCGGTTGTATGCGGCCGCACTCCAGTATCAGCGGAACTTACATGCTAAGTACGATCCAATTCTAGCTACGGCGTAAGTTACAATAGCTGTATGGTATACCTTGATCACGCGGCAGCTACCCCTGTTGATAGCGCAGTACTTGCTGCGATGCAGCCATATTTTATCGATAAGTTCTATAATCCCTCAGCTACGTATATGGCTGCGCAACAGGTACGGGCAGACCTGGAACGGGCTCGTGCTGACGTTGCGAGGCAGCTGGGCGCGCGGACTAGTGAAATTATCTTTACGGCTGGCGGTACCGAGTCGGATAATCTAGCAATCACGGGGGTTATGCAACAATTTCCAGGTGCTAATGTAGTCGTGACTGCCATTGAGCATGATGCTGTACTTGAGCCGGCTCGGCAGTATATGCACGCAACTGCATCTGTTGACGAACGAGGAATGATTGACGTGGCCAATCTGGAGTCGCGGATCAATGATAAAACGGTGCTCGTCAGTATTATGTACGCCAATAACGAAGTTGGTACTGTCCAGCCAATCCGACAGATTGCTCAATTGTTACAGAAAAAACGTGCAGAGCGGCGCAAGAACGGTAACACGTTGCCGCTATACCTGCATACTGATGCCTGTCAGGCGGCTAATTACTTGGATCTACATGTATCACGCTTGGGTGTTGATTTGATGACACTCAACGGGGGCAAGATCTATGGGCCGAAGCAGAGTGGCGTGTTGTATGCATCAAGCCATGTACAATTACAGCCGTTGGTCCGCGGTGGCGGCCAGGAACGTGATCTGCGGAGCGGTACTGAAAACGTTGCAGCCTGTGTGGGCTTCGCTAAAGCGCTTGAACTGGCTCAAGCCAGACGAACTGATGAAGCACAGCGGCTTGGCACGTTGCAGTCTCTGGCATTCCAGCGTATCACGGAGAAGCTCCCCGGGGCAGTCATAAACGGGTCGCAAAAATATCGCTTGCCGAACAATATTCACATTACCTTGCCCGGCCAGGACAACGAACGGTTGCTCATAGAGCTTGATGGACGAGATATCTTGGCAGCGGCTGGGTCGGCCTGCAGCGCCAGTGACGAGGAGCCAAGCCACGTACTGCGTGCCATGGGCGTAAGCGACGATGCTGCACAGTCGAGTCTGCGTATAACCACTGGTCGTGAAACGACCGAAGCGGACATACGGACGCTTGTCGACGTGTTAGACCAGCTTGTAAAGCAGTAGGTGAGAATGCAACATTGGGGGCGTATAATTACACCTTATGGAAGACTTTATAGGCGTCAAAGCTGCGTTGTTGTTGGATGATAAGATCATTGTAATCCAGCGGGATAACAAACCTGGGTTGCCATTTGCAAATCTCTGGGACTTGCCTGGTGGGGCTAGGGAAGCTGCTGACGAGACGCTACTGGCGTGTTTAAGTCTGAGATCAAAGAGAAACTAGACGTTGATCTTACAGGTGGGCCGTGATGTGGCAAAATATGCCCGACTATGCGGGAAAGGCCATATTATGTATTTTATGACAATCGGAATCAGTCAGCGTGGTGTAACTCTATACTGGTAATAAGGCGATCCAGCTCAGCCGTTAGTTGTTGAAGGACTTCATCCTGAGTAATGATGATGCCCTGACGTGCGGCTGCCTCCCGCAGTTGCTGGAATACATCGTCGAAGTTGCGCGGATCGCTAGCGTCTTTTCGTGATCCTAACAACAGCTTGAGGGCAAGTATGCCGACTGTGTCTGGCGATGTTCGGGCCAAGCGTTCCCGCCTCAAATTATCAGTATAAAATTTTTCCATGACGTGCAGCAAGTCCTTTGCCCGACTATCGAGTTGTATCCTATCGCCTGCTGGTTTTGGCACAAAGTGACCAACAAGTGTTGGCAAATATTTTCTGCCATTCTCATTTCTCACTATGCGTCTCAATGAACCTTCAACAGTTTTTTCCGGAGATGGATGTGGATCTTCATCGGCGATTGTTGTCGGGGGGCTCCATCGTGATCGTTGTTCGGCGATAGTTCGCGGGTCTTTGGAGCCCGGTCTATTCCGTTGTTGGTTTAATTCCTTTACTATTTTGACAATCTGTTCGGGGCTATAACAGGTCGCAATGAAGGGGTGTTCGTTCTCTCCTCGCAATACATATTTGCCTGGGCGCACGCCGGCTTTTTCTGCCAAGTATTTCATCTTCGGCTTGCCTATCCCAAGTATGGCGAGCAGTTCTTCCTCTGTCTTGTATGTGTCTTCCGGTACGTCAGGTACCCTTGGGTGTTGTGTAGCTATCATCAAGGCGGTGCTACTGTCTACATGGCCTCCACGCCCATCTCCACGATTCAGATCGTGTATAGTAGCCTGGGCGCCATCAAGCTCCTCTTTTAGTACCTTAGGCGTGCGTCCAAGTAATAGGGCCAGTGCCTGTACGGATACGAGTTCGGCAGTCACCGATTCACGATCAGCCATTGCGACAATCGCTGGGATTTGGTCCCTTGGTATATAGGCGTACGTTCTACCATTTAACGGTGAACGCTTCATTGACAATGGCTTCATGTCTCCGTCTTTAATTCGTGCGTTGATTATGCGCCGCAGAATACGGTGGGAGATGCCCGTTTCTCGCTCCAAAGTACTCAAGGTAGCTTCCTGCTCATGATCTGCATAGTCTAGTAGATCGTGTCTTAATACGATCGTTTCGGCTTCGGGTGGATAATAAATTTCCCATGAATCGTGTTTCCCTCTCTGCGATCTTGCACGTATACGCTGATCATATATATCGGCGTATCCACGTAGTGCACTGACTAATGTCGTATCCTCCATGTCAGGCCGAAGACTGCGGAGGTGGGAGAAGCTTGGCCAACCAGCTGGAGGCATCTCGCTGAGGCGTACGGCTTCGATTCGTCGTTGGTCAAGCAGTAGCACACGTGTTTGATCTAACGCTCGAGCCACCTCTTCTGACACGAACGGGAACATCATCTCATGACTGCGTGCATATGTATGTCCTTTCGCTCTCTTATTGTCACTTTGGCTCGGTTGGACTGGGCCGTGCGGTTTCCGCATAACGAATTGCCTGACGTCTGAGGGGCCGATGACAAGTTCCGGTTCAGTGCCACCCTCATCGTAGAGGTCAACAGCAAGCACCTGATTTCTGGTTATCTGGTTATCAACAAACTCGAGTATCCATTTGACTGGCTCGCCGGGCTTAGGTCGGGCTACTCGGCCAGCACGTTGCCGCTGCTTGCGCAGTGATGTCGTCGGACAAGCCAACAGCAAAGCACCTAGTCGTACGCTATCCCATCCCTCATCCAGGTAGTCGACATATGTAAGCACGTCTATCTTTCCTGCCTCGAAATCTTCTAGAATCTGTTGTCTCTCCTCATTGGTCATTTTCGTTCCATCATCTTTTATAAAATCACCGACCGCCTTCGCAATAATGTGGCGTTTTTTGCCCCCAATTATTATCTCAATTTTACTGAGCTCTTCCGCCATGGATCTGGCGTGATAACACCTATCTCCAGGTAATAGAGAAATAGCCGTTGGGACACCCGCCTCAATGAAGCTAACAGTGTTGTCACGTATCTTCCGGTTTCGCAGCTGGTCATGGGAGAGGACTTCTAAGTCTTTCTCTAGGAAGCCACCAGAATTGGTAAAGCCACTGATGTCAAATTGAGCGCCTGTATTTACTTCAAGGATGTGGAGACCACTCAAGACCCCTCGCTCGATTAGACTAGTCGGATCTATCCTTTCCAGCTGGTGGGGGAATACATGCATCAACCGCTTTGTTTCGTTGTAGTCCGGTGTAGCAGTTGTGGCAATAACGATAGGGATATCACTGTCTAGAATAGCAGGACGAAACCTTTCGCCGAGTGCATGGTGACCCTCATCTAAGAACACGATGTCAAGCCCGAGCTCACGAGCTGTACCGTCATTGAGCATATTGAGCATTCGTCTATACGTCATGACTAGCATGTCCCAATCTTCGGGTAAATAAGTATGTTTGTGATCGAGCTGTACCATTTTGATCGACGGAGCAAATCTTGCAAAACCACGGTCATCATTCCCTCGTACTTGTGCGAGCAAATTTAATGTTGGGCAAATGACCGCGCCACGAAGCTTACGTGGGTAGCGATCGCTTACGTGGGTTCCGATACCGGCGCCAAGTGCAGTTAATGCCATACTCACTGTTTTCCCGGAACCGGTTGGCAGGTCATTGTAGCCATATCGCCTTAGTGTTTCTGCTCCAAAACTTGGCACTTTAATGATTTCACTTGCGCCTTTTGTCAGAAATCTCAATGTTTCCAAGACTGTCTCTTTCTGGTAGTCCCGCCATGGGAGGTCATCGCGCCCAAAGAACGCTGATAATTTATTAATAATAGCAAGCCTCCTTGCCTGTGGCTCCAATTGCTCGGCAAGTTGTTGCTGTACGGCCGTGTTGCCCAGCCATTCTCTGAGCTGCGGTGGTCGTTGTGTTGTTTTTGAATCAAGAAGGAGAGACCTCCGTGCTGCGGCAATAAAACTGACGGCGCCACGGTACAGGTCAACGTAGCCGAGCGGCATGGGTCCTTGAATGTCAAGCGCATCTCTGGTTGCCTGAAAATCAGGTGCTACACCGGTGATTGCGGTAAGTGTTTCAAGTGGGACAGACATGGCGGCCAACCTACTATCTTGATCTGTAAAGGCGGCTTCGCCATTGGGCATATCATAATTCATACCGATCTACTTCCCTATCTCATCTAACTTAACGCTTGATCGCTCAATCACTAGGTAGAGATATCTCAGCTTTGCTCTCATACTCTGCACCATGTACCACCAGTTTGTGTCGGACTGGCTATTGTTGCGGACTTCACCCCAGGTATTCACTTCTTTGCGGAACTGCCCTTTAATCGACACCCTCCGTTTTCCAGCAGGCAGGTCGATAGAGAAGGGGCCTTGCGTCCCCTTGCCGTAGCAGAGGGGTGTGTGAACCTGGGGCTTCTTCTGGACAACAGTTATTTGTTTGCCAATCTTAGCAACAAGCTTACTCAGTTCACGGTTCGAGATTCTGGGGGGATACTTCTTCATACGTGTTGATTGCCTGTTTGAAGAAACCGTTTAGTAGGAGGATCGTCACGGTGGGTGGGGGTTGAAAGGTAGGGCCTTACTCCATACCTAGTCCAAACAGCCCACACTACGCTTCAAAATATTATATAATTCAAATTCTCTGATAGCAAATTTCCCTGTAGGTAAGCACTCACTGTAGCGAAGTCTACCCATGCTAGGATATACGCAATGTAGGTTTGGTAAGCTCAAGTTATGGTTGTGAATGCTAAGCGGGCTCACTGTGGTGAGCGTGCAGACTATACGGCGGACTGCGCACAACCTGAGGTAAACCTTACTGACTAACCATCGGCAGCGGCTAACTTAATAAACGGATTATTATCACTCACCCGAAGAACTAACATAGACCAGCTGCCGGCGACAATTACGGCGGAAGTGACTGCAGTCAAAAGATTGCTGCTCCCATCCTTTATGTGCAAACTGTGATCGGCGTCTTATTCCTCGTTGTCGGTCAGCATAATTTGTGTTGGGCCATGGATGGTGTCCTGGGATAATTCTGGCAGCTTAGTCTTGAGGAACGTTGGCAAAACATGCACGGTCTGTATATCCACGTAATCTGCCTCAAACAGTTCTGCGTTGCCATGGGTGGTTTTAGCAATATCTAGGTGCAAGTAATCTGCTCCATTAGTTACCTGAAAATAGAAGCCAACGCCGTCGTAGCCATGCACGTCTTTAATTTGGTGAACGAACAACAGATTACCAATGATTGGTTCGATGCCAGTCTCTTCAACGAGTTCACGTGTAAGAGCGGAAAGGATATCTTCCCCCTCCTCGACCCCTCCTCCGGGTAAACACCAGAACGCACCGTTGTTTGACGATTTTTGCCGTACTAATAAATATTTGCCATCCAATGCAATGATGGCACGAACGCTTATTCTACTCATACACTAACTGTAGCACGAGCGTAGAGGTATGCGGTGATACCCATGTTTTGCTGAGGGGTCGACAGGGACGTTCGTCTAGATGGCAATCAGGTGCAGCGTGCGCTATACTACTTCTATAGATAAGCAAAAGCTTTTAGGGCAAGAAACGCGGGCAGACAAACAATATGAACATACGCCGGATCGTTACCCATGCCGCTCTCGTAGTCATGCTACTGTGCGGCTTTGCAGGCAGTCGGGCGCAGGCGGCTACTAGCGGCAAGACATCTAGTAAACCTACGTCCGCAGCTACCGCTACCCAAAAAGCGACGGGTACTAGTAGTGTGCAAGGCTATGCGGCGGCCAGCACCCTGGAATATGGTACGATTGTTCAGCTCGCGAGCCATGGTACGAATGAGGTTAGCCCGGCAGTTGATACGAATTTAAGCAATATGTATGGAGTGACTGTAGACCCGCACAATTTGTCTATAACTGTATCAAGCGCTACGTTGCCGAACGAGGTGTATGTAGCTACTTCAGGTACGTTTGATGTACTTGTTAGTACACAGAATGGTGCTATAAAGGCTGGTGATTACGTGACCATGTCGGCTCTAGACGGCGTTGCTATGAAAGCGGGGAGCTATGAATCCCAAAAGATAGTATTCGGCCGTGCGGCCGGTAGCTTTGACGGTAAAAGTGATAGCCTCGGTACGACGACACTGCACTTGAGTGACAATACGACCGACAAGGTTGCGCTTGGCATGATACCGGTCGCCATAAACATAGAGCGTAATCCTAATCAGAAAAGTACTACGACGAACTTGCCGCCGGCATTGCAAAAGGTAGGTCTTGCGATTGCCAACAAACCGGTCAGCCCAATACGGATGTATCTGAGTATCGCGATTACGGGGTTGAGTATTATCGTGGCACTAGTGACGTTATATGCCGGGATACGCAATGCACTTATTGCCATCGGGCGTAATCCGCTCAGTAAAAAGTCTATCTTCCGGGGTTTGCTCGAAATTGTCTTAACCAGTTTCATTATTTTAATTATTGGTCTATTTGCGGTATATTTACTACTAAAGTTATGATGCACGAGGGGATGGGCACAACAGCATGACGGGTGTATGGCTGGCATTCATACTAGGGAGCTTGGCTGCTGTTTTTGTGGCCTTTGTGTGGGTTATTATTTCGCTTAACAAGCTGCAACAGCGTGGCGGTGCTAGTCCACGGGCCGGACAGTCAGTCGATGACCTCAATAAAGCCTATGCTGACATTGCTGAAGAAGACGCCACACATCTGTTCAACAAAGAGTTTCGTGAGGAACTACGTAACCGTGGTCGTCTACGGTTCGAAAAGATTATCAATGAGAATGCCACGTTCCTGAAGCAAGACTTGGACGCGACTATCTCGCAGCTGAATGAGTATATGAAAAAGCAGATTGCGAGTAAGCTCGATGAAGAATTTGCTGCATATGCCAAAGCTATGCACGATGCGCAGGATCTGGCGCTTGCATCACTGCAAAAGACGGCCGAGGATGTGGATGCACAGCGCATAGAGCTAGCTGAAGCGCTTAAGAAGGATGTAGAGACACGCGAAGCGGCTATGCTGAAAGTGTATGAAGAAAATATGTCCAAGATCGTCGAGCACTATGTGCTGCAGGCACTGGGCGATCAGTTCGACCTGAAGAGCCAGTTGCCCTATATCATTCAGCAGGTTGAAGCGAATAAGCAGAATATTATCGAGGATATGCGGCTATGAGTGAGTCGGCAGTATCCACCTACACGTTCCCACCAGCCCTTGTTACCAGGGCTGATTTGGCGCATTTGGTCCGTGAAGTTGAAGCGATCGATAATGAGTTTGAGGCGCAGAAGGCCCGTGCTCGGGCTGCAGGCAAGCAGGTAGCCTACAGCATGCCAAACGCGAGTCGTGTTATGGTGGATTTTTTACGTTTGAACAGCGTGGACATCGCCGACGATAAAGGCCGGGTACTGCTTAAAGAGCAGCTGCGCACCTTGAAAGACAAAGCACCGATTATGCATATGACCTTCGCAGTTGAGGCAGACCCGTTATCCCTGTCACAGCTGGTGACGTATTTACGCAAAGAAATACACCCACAGACATTGCTCAGTGTTGGTCTGCAGCCAGCGCTGGTTGGCGGCGCGTTCGTGCGTACACCAAATCATGTTCATGACTTTAGCTTGCGCGAACGGTTGGGAGCTAAGCGTGACGTCATCGCCCAAGACCTGGAAAGTCTGCTCGGGGGAGGGGTGGTGCAATGAACCCTGCACAAGATGCACTATTTCAAGAACTCGTCGACAAGGGGAACCCTGTCGGGGAAATCATCGGTATAGATAGCTTCTTAGTGCAGATTCGCGGTTTACACCCAATTAACGTACACGCGTTGGTGCGGTTTGAAGACGGCAGCAAGGGGTATGTGCACCAGGTATTCGAAGATTATGTTGTGGTTATGAAATTAGGTACGACGATACTCCGAGTTGGCATGGTGTGCGTACTCCAGCATAGCGAACTACTGACTAAGGTCGGCAAGAATTTTATAGGTCGAGCGGTCAATATATTCGGTGAACCGATCGATGGTAAGGGGCCGATTGAACCTGATGCCGTGTGGGATGTGTTCCACAGCGCGCCCATGCTTTACGAACGTGAGCTGCTTGACCGCCAGTTGGAGACGGGTATAACTGTGCTTGATGTTAACTTCTCACTGGTGCGCGGTCAGCGCATGGCTGTGCTGGGCGACGGTAAATCCGGTAAGACTGCCTTGACAACGCAGATTGCGATTAACCAGAAAAATACTGATATTACGGTCATCTATGTACTGATCGCCAAACGCCAGGGTGATGTTGCGCAGCTGGTTGATCGGCTTGAAAAGAACGGGGCGCTTAGTAAGGCGATTATAATCGTGACCAACATGTTCGAGTCATTGGTGGCGACCTTTTTAGCGCCGTATATTGGCGCTGCGCACGGCGAGTATTTTTGGCAGCAACTCGGCATGGATACCTTGGTGATATACGATGACCTGACGAGTCATGCTCAGGCCTACCGAGAAATTTCGCTAATTGCTGGTGTAAGCCCGGGTCGCGATAGCTACCCCGGCGATATGTTTTTTACACACTCCAGCCTAGTCGAACGGGCTGGTCGTTTGGAACGCAATCACGCTACGCAGACCATACTACCGATTATTTATGCCCCAGCCGGAGACATTACCGCGTATCTGCCGACAAATGTTATGAGTATGACTGATGGCCAGTGGATTTTAGACATGGCTATCTTTAAAGATACGATGCGGCCGGCAGTTAGCACTGGTTTAAGTGTGACCCGCGTTGGCGGTGTTGGCCAGAACAAACGGCAAAAAGCTTTGGCGGCGGCACTCAACAAAACACTGGCCGGGTATCGGGTGGCTGAAGAATATGCCCACTTTGGTACTGAATTAAGCCCGGAAGCTCAAGCTGACTACGACAAGGGGAAGGCGCTGTTTCAACTGATGACGCAAGCTATCGGGGAAGGCTATAGTCTGATGGATCAGCAGTTTTTGCTGGATATTATTCTCAATAGTAAGCCCGAAGAGCAGATTGATATCAAGAAGATGAAAGAGCTGGTTAAGGAATACTCGGCAAAGGTTGAAGAGGACAAAGACCTGAAAGGCAACTGGGAACAGCTGCGGGACGACCTTAAAAAACAAGTGGTTATGATCGACGAAAAGAAGAAAGCAGAGCGTGAAAAAGCCGAGGCGGAAGCCGCTAAACTGGCTGCTGAAGCTGAAAAAGCGGCAGCTGAGTCGGTCGCTGAGCAGCCGGCCGATCAAGCAGCCCCCAAAGACGACAAGCAGAAACCAGACGGTAAAGATGCCGCGCAAACAGGCAAGGAAAGTGATGCGCCCGCCAAGCCAGCCACCGACAAACCTGTTGCAACAAAGGCGCCTGACAAGCCGGCCGAATCAGCTAAAAAACCGGAAAAAGAGCCTGCCGGGGCAAAAAAGTGACGGTGCTATGAAAAATCCTCGAGAAATTAAAGCTGATGAAGCGAATATGCGGACTATCGTGAGCTTAACGAGTGCGTTTGAGAGCTTATCGAGTATGAAGATTACGCAGACGAAGGGCAAGGTGCTGATTAGCAACCAGTTTTTTAACGAGGTGTGGAATATCTACAAGCAAATTCGTATGGATGTTATGTTCAACTTCGGCAGGGCGCCTGATGAAAAACCGATCGAGAAAGAACTGCTTATCTTGATAACTGCGCAAGGCGGCCTCAGTGGCGACATTGACCAGAGGCTGATTAAGGAGTTCCGGAAGCATTATGATTCTGAGAAAAATGACATTATTGTCATTGGTCACCATGGTGCACAGCAGCTGGAGCAGATTCATATTCACTACACCATGTATTTCGACATGCCAAAGAAGGATTTCATAAACGTTGATCCGATTATGAAAATTATTAGAAAGTATCGGCGTGCCAGGGTGTTCTACCAGAACTATATATCGCTTTCTAAACAGACGATTGAAGATTTGGACCTTAGTGAAGTAGTGAGTCGTATGGGTAAAATTGCCGACCTTGATACGGTTGACGATGAAAAAATTACTGAGCGCAACTATATTTTCGAGCCGAATGCCTATACCGTGGCGGCACACCTGGAAAATTCTATCTTGCGCTTAACCTTAACGCAGTTTATTTATGACTCTCGGCTTGCACAGCTGGCGAGCAGGTTCCGGGCTATGACGGCAGCAAAAGAGCGCTCTATAGAGACCGCTGACGATCTGCACAAACAGTACAGCCGTGCAAAACGCATGCTAGTGGATGTACGCCTGAAAGAGTCGTTGGCGGGCCTTAAGAAGCTTCGAGCTAAGGGGGCCGGATAATGCCGGGGTGGTATATATCGGGTATATGCAAGAGCCGCATAGTCCGTGCGAGGAAAGGAGGATCTAATGGCTAAAGGTGTTGTGCGTGTCTTAAAAGACCTGGTTATTAAAGTCCAATTTGACGATGACCTCCCCGAGCTTAATGAAATGGTATACGTGGAGAACGCTAACAAAACGCCGCTGCTGGTCAGCAGTATCGAGCACGGTGATATGGTAGTGTGTCTGAACATAGCCGGTGACCGATCGGTGCTTAAGGGTGCGGAGGTCAGACGAAGCGGCCACAGTTTGGAAGTACCGGTAGGGGATGAAATGATCGGTCGGGTATGGGACGCGCTAGCACGTCCCATTGACGGGAAACCCCAGCTGCCTGATGAGGTGTTGGCTAAGATGCCGAAACGCTCTATCTTCCGTCCGGATTTCCAGGAAACCAGCCTTAAAAGCCGTCCGGATGAAATTCTGGAGACTGGCATTAAAGTGCTCGATTTCTTTACGCCGTTCGTGAAGGGTCGCAAGATCGGTATTGTAGGTGGTGCTGGTGTGGGTAAGACGGTGCTGACCATGGAGATGATCAACAATGTGGCTGAGGGATCGGGTGCTATTTCGATCTTTGCCGGTATTGGCGAGCGCATCCGCGAAGGACACGAACTGTATAAGACGTTAGCCGATAATGACTTGCTCAAAACTACGGCTATGTTTTTTGGGCAAATGAATGAAAACCCAGTACAACGCTCCCTTATTGCGCTGAGCGCTATTACGCTAGCCGAGTATTTCCGTGACGATCAAAAGAAAGACATCCTTCTTTTTGCCGACAACATGTACCGCTATATTCAGGCCAAGAACGAAGTGTCGACGATTATCGACCAAACACCGTCAGAAGGTGGATACCAGCCAACGATCTTCAGTGACGTCAAAGCTATGGAAGACCGGTTAACGACTAATGAAAATGGCTCAATCACTGCCTTGCAGACGATTTACGTGCCGGCTGATGACACTTCCGACCCGGCAGTACAGATGATCCAGCACGAATTGGACTCGATTATTGTGCTCAGCCGTGCGGTAGCGGCGCAAGGTATCCGTCCGTCGGTGGACATTGGTGCCAGTAGCTCGTCGCTCATGACCCCTGAAATTGTGGGTGAGCGGCACTACATGCTGAACACGCGTGTGCAGGCGATTTTGCAAAAGTACAACTCGCTAAAAGGTATTGTGGCGATTATCGGGGAATCAGAGTTGAGTGCCGATGATCGAGACGATTACAATAAAGCCAAGAAACTCATCCAGTATTTTAGCCAGCAGTTTAACGTCATGGAGAAGATGACTGGTATACCGGGAGAGCATCACACGCGTGAGGATACCTTAAATGGTATTGAGGAGATTATCGTTTGATGGTAGTGATACGTAATGTAGCCGTTTCCCGTTTTAGTGGGGCTACGCATGCCTAAGCGTGAGCTTGCTAGTACTGGCGAAATCGTCGATATTGATAAATCACAGGCACCTGCCGGTGGAACTCAAGACGGCAGGCCGACTATGATGGTTAAGGTGTATGCGCCGTTTAAGGTCTATTTTGAGGGCGAAGCATTTAGCCTAACTGCCGAGAACGAAACCGGTCCTTTCGATATCTTGCCTAAGCATCATAACTTCCTGTGTATGCTTGTGCCCTGTAACTTGATCGTACAAACAGCGTCGGGCGCGAGGACAGTCAAGATTTCCCGGGCGCTCATGCATGTCAAGGCTGAAAGAGTTACGGTGTTTGTCGACGTCTAAACCATTGGTTCTAATCTGTAAGTGCTAGTCAGTAATGAAGTAGTCGTATGCCATGATTGCATTGGCTGGCGGTGCATTATCGGTACACACACTAAAGCTGGTCTTGGAGCGGTTCACGTAGAACTGGGTTTGCCCCGCTGCGCTACCCACAGGGGTGATCAGGACATGGGGTGTAGTGGCGAACGGTCTATTGAACGTGAGTGTAACCATACAGCCGGCAGATGGTCCACTGCCAGTATTGACGTTGACAGTGCCGGTCGTGTCGCTGCCATCAATTGAAGCGCTACCGCCGCTCCCAAGTACATTCGAGAAGAACTGCCGCCCGGGTGATGCACCGGGAAATGCAATATGGTTGGGGACTTCTAGCTGAGCGTTGCCGCTCATTATAAGACTGGTCACGGTAATCTGGCTGGCAGTAATGGGGCCACTAAAGGTTGCGGCTCCACCGACATTCAGATCATGCTGAATGGTCACGGTACCCTGAAATGTGCTGCCTTGGGCTACCTGCAATGTGTTGGTCTGTGTGGTATTAAGGTTTGAACTGTTCGACACGGTGAGGTTTGGTATGCTTAACGTACCGCCAAGCTGGATCGTGCCAGCGACATCAAGGTTACTTCGTACGAGCACTTGGCCAGAAAATATCGCGTTGCCTTGCACCGTGAGCGTTTGACCGCTATCACCTACTGTAGCGTTTGAATTTGCCAGCTGCTTCAATGCATTAGCGCTTAGGGTCTGTGTTTTTATGGTAGGAGTCGCCGGTTGTTTTTTACTATTGAGGTATCCAACAACACTTATAACGGCGCCAATAACTACCACGAGTATGAACAGTAGTAGGTATACGTTGAACCGCTTCAAAAACCGCTTAAGCGCACTTTGTTTTCTGGTGGGCTTGCCGTCTGTGGCAGTAGAACCGTCGCCATTGATCGGCGTTTCAGTGGCGGCGGCTTGGCCAAGCTCCTCATTCGTCTTTTCGAGGGCGTCTGGTGGCGCAGCTTGACCGGGTGGTACTCCGTCGTTGGCGTTTTCTGCTGGCTTTTTGTCTGGTTCCATACTGTTCGTTTACATAGTTATGCTTATACTTAGCATACTAAACTTTGTGCAAACTCACCAGAGTATCTGAACTAGACCCGAATACGTAGGCTTATGCTACGTGTAGTATGTGGGCGCACCGGTAATACCCAGATTGTTTGTCATTTAGTGGTTTTTCCATGATAATGGTAGTGTTAATAGGCGAGCAGTAGCGAGTATTGCACAATGATATGGTCGCAATCTCAAGTTTCGCCGTCATACAGTATATGCAATATAAAAAACTTCGGTCTTTGTTTGGTCGCCAGTATGTGCTAACCATAGCGCTGGTCCTGGTTCTGTGCATTGGTGCAGGTGGCACAGCGGCAGCAACTACAACTTCCAGCTCACCTCATTACAGCGTGACACAAACGCATTTTGGCGTTGGCGGGGCGTTGCATGATTGTTCGACGAGTTATTGTTCACGAACATCAGTCGGCGATACGACTGTCGGTCGCGGTAGTAGTACGAATTATTCAGCGCAATTTGGCTTTAATACGACTGCTCAGCCGGTACTTGCTGAGACGGTAACGTTAGGAACGCAGAACATGGGTGTGGTGAGCCCGCATACGACCGGTACCGCAAACGACACGATAAAGGTACTAAGCTACTTAAGCAGTGGCTATGTACTACAGATTGTCGGCACGCCGCCCAGCCAGGGCACGCATACACTCACCGCGCTCACTACGCCGAGCACCAGTCAGCCCGGAACGGAACAGTTTGGCATGAATTTGGCGGCCAACACGACGCCCGCTATTGGCGCGAACCCGGTTCAAGTACCGTCGAGCGCCTTTGCGTTTGGATATGCAACCACGAATTATGACCAGGCTGATTTATTCACATACAACAATAACGACATCATCGCTAAGAGCAATAGTAGTAGTGGCGAAACTGACTACACCCTGTCGATTATTATGAATGTCTCAAGTGTGACGCCGGGTGGCCAATATTCGGGAACCTATTCTGCCGTGGCTGTTCCTACGTTCTAGTTGCGCTCACTGCTGGTGATGTCAGCCTTTTACTCTTTCGAGTGCAGCAAATGGTATTGCGCCAAATGACCTTACGTAACAAATTATTTAGGTAAGGGTTTACCTTTCGTGGCACAATGTGTATGTATGGAAACCAAAGAGGTAGTGATTATTGGTTTGGGAGACTGTGCAATCTCGCATGTGCAGGCTTTGGAGCAATTTAAAAAATATGGGTATACGATAAGTGCTGGTGTCGATGTCGACCGAAGTAAACGCGACTTCTTCCACGGTAGTGCTATACCGGTTTACCAAGACGTAATAACTGCCGCCCGGCGACACCCTGAGACCGCAATTGTTATTATCTCAACGCCAACGCCAACACACTACGATATATTCTCACAAGTCTGTACTGCATTTGCTGGTAGAATCCCGCAAATTTTGATTGAGAAGCCGAGCGCAGATACATATGAAGACGTGGTAGACATGTTCCATAAAGATCTCCAGGAAGGGCTGTTAACGCCGTTGCTGCATTTCGCCTATTCGCCTGAGGTTCTCTGGGCGCAA
The DNA here is from genome assembly GCA_021851735.1 of bacterium. GTDB lineage: Bacteria > Patescibacteriota > Saccharimonadia > Saccharimonadales > UBA4665 > JAJZCD01. The sequence continues at coordinate 22,003 of JAJZCD010000014.1, forward strand.
AACAGACTGCCATATTGGATAAAACAGAGCGGCTCTATTTGTAACTATCAAGCATTTTTCGCTGATCCAAGAAAGGATCCTGAGCAAGCACAGAAACGGGCAGTATTGGGGTCTAGCTGGAAAGACACTGGCATTAACGCACTAAGCGTTGCGTATCGTTTCTTTGACATTAGCGGCCTGACACTCCATCCAGCATTAGAACCGTTTGACTACGAAGCAACCATAGCTTTTCAATCCAACGGACGCAAGGGTACCGGATCGATCACGACGCAGTGGAACTCGACGTTATCAATGTATATATCAAGTTTTCAATTTGAGGATGGGTCTCGATTAACGCTTGACCATTACTCTGTGAGAGGAGCGTTTGATACAAACGGTCAAACTACTGACACATTTTCGGGCGATGCGTCACAGCGACGTTTGTCTCATTATAAAAATCTATATGAAGATTTATTCATAACACGAAAACAGATTATTCCAAATGAAGACATGCTTAAACTCCATAAATTGTTGCTTGCGGATACGAAGAAGCAGTAAATCTATTACATCACTGACGCTATTGGTATGCTGGATACTGGAATTTGCATACCGTCCTCTAATGCCGTGGTTGTTGCCGCAAAATAGACTATTGCGAAGGCGAAGTTGTGCCTACAGAAGTAGGTAAGCATATTCCGTAGTACTATATATCTATGAATGCAGCTAAAATACCAGGTGGCACCGTCCATGAACTTCCAGCGGATCTTCGGAAGGCGCTTACTGCCGACAGGGTGGCGGTGACGGCGTGGGAGGATATAACGCCATTAGCTCGTAATGAATGGATTTGCTGGACTGTTTCAGTTAAACAGCAAAAAACCAGGGATGAGCACGTTAATCGGGTGGTTTCTGAGCTTAAAGAAGGTATACGACGGCCTTGCTGCTGGATTGGTTGTATCCACCGCCAGGACAAAACAATAAGTCCGTCAGTTCAATGGGTGCTTAGCAAGCGGGCCAAGAAGTCTTCGTAGCAGCCCCTCTAACCTTTGTACGTCTTGCGTGCTAGCTTATGTAATAAAAATCTTATCTTGCCTGAAAGTTTTTAGTACGAGCATCCTGGTGTACTGATACAAGTTCGATGGTTGTTACGCGAGTTTGAACTGCTCTAGGGCCTCAAATACGGATTGTACGATATGCGTTCTGGTCCTAAGCATTTCGTCTACAAGTTGCGTGTGCGTAAATGCTGGTTTACCGAGTGCGCTAGCGTACCCAAGTTCATACGCCGTACTGAGGCCAATGTATCCGTCGGGTGCATGCACAAAGATAAAACTTGCATCTCGGATAGCACGCAAATGGAAACGCTCTATGTCCGACGGAGAAAGCTCGGACTCGGTCGGGGTCGTAACGAATGTGTCGTTACTGCCAAAGTCTAACGAGATTGGCGATAGGATACGACACCCAGCAGTCTCGAGCTCACAGAACAGTCTTCGTAGTCGTTCAGGTGCTTTGTGGTAGCTGCCACACAAAACGACTGATGGCCGCATCGTTAAAAATCCTGGTTACTATATGTAACGGTTTGCTCAAAAAACCAATGTTCCGCTGACAGAAGTTCTATTTCAGTCTGTAGGGTTGTGTATTTCTTTTCCTTTCGTCGTACCGTAGACAGACTCAGCCATTGATTATGTCCTCCCTCGAAATCGGTGAGTAGCGTGCCTTGAGGGTTTTCGCCCCGTACGACAAAGAATAGCTTATCCTCTATTATATCGCCTGATTCTTTCTCGGCGACCTGTTCATGATACATGGACGCAACGGTGAAGTCGGCCCCTAGGCCGGTTTCTTCAAATGATTCACGCGCGGCAGTCTCAGTAATTGATTCGCCCCAACGGATTTTACCGCTCGGTAAGCCCCAGAATCCATAGTACGGATTCTTTCGTCGCTGCTGGAACAGGTACTGCGTTTCACCTTTATATTCTCGAGTTAGCCCAATGATAACCGCCGCTTTAGGCTGCCGTTCAATGGTATTGTTATCGGTATCGAGGCGATTTGCATATTCTTTACCCTGCGTCGTAAGGGCGTATCGGCCCCGGGACACCTTGTGCACTAAGCCAAGTTCCAAGAGCCTGGAAATATGGAAGTTGAAGTGGTCGCTGCTGAGGCCAGTTGGTTTGCTGAGACCCGTGTAGCTTGCACTAGGTAAAAAGAGCAGGGCTCGAAGAATACTGGTTTGTGCTGCGTGGATCTTCACCTCTAGACTCATAGTATTCCCAAATATAACGAGCGCAGGCTCATCTGTCTAGTAAAGTCTACTTTAGTTTTGTTAGTCGGCATTGCAGTGGATCGCGGGGACGTCCGGATAAACCTGGCTAGGCTGTATCGGTGACGGCATCGCTTGGGATATGCTGCGCATATCAGGCGGGCGTCATGTGTTCCGGTGTGCTGCCAGTGGTAGTTACGGTATACTAAGTAAGCCATAATGTTTAGTCTTAATCTATTTAGTTTGCAGGTTGTTCTCGCACTGTGCGTTGCGGTGACTGCCTCTATGGTGTTTTTGGCGACGCAGTTGGACCGGGAGTGGTACCGACGACGTCTGCCGGTTGTATTCTTAATAACGGTGCTGTTTGTTATATTGGGGCAATTTGCTATTGTCCGCCTGACGAACTCTCCGGGTGAACTGCCGCCATATTTTATGCTCATTGAAGCGCCATTTGCATTTGGAATATCGCTTGCACTACTCATGGCTATAGAGAAAATTGCCGTATTCCGGCGGTTTGAAGAAGAGTTCTTGCTGATTCGGCCTTTCCATGTGCATAAAAAAGCTCGCTTGCCTGGGCATGGCGCAGTCCCATATCTCATGACTGCTGCAGTCATTGTGACTTCACTCCTCTTCGGGCTGGTTCTTGTGAATAGATATTACCGGTATTATCCGACCCTTGGATCAGTGTTTGGCACTGTGCCGGCTTCCGAGCTTGGCAATCAAAAACGGACTAGTCACGTTGGCAAGGCTTCACAGGCTCATAACCCGCAAACGACTATCCAGGGTGCGCTTGCTAGTTTGAGTAACCCTGGTGACGGGAAAGTGTTCAGTGTTTCGATTCCCGGCAAAGTATCCGGCTTTCATGCGCAGGACGCCTGGGTGTACGAGCCGCCCATCGCGCTGACCAGCGCCAAGATAAAACTGCCAGTGTTGATCCTTCTGCCTGGTGAACCAGGCGTCCCTAGTGCTTGGGTTACGGGCTTAAACTTAGCCCAGACTGCCAATGCCTTCGCGAAGACGCACGATGGTATTACGCCACTCATCGTTGTTGCCGATGATAACGGTAGCATATTTAATGACACCGAGTGCGTAAATAGCCCTCGGGGCAACGTTGAGACGTACCTTACGGTGGACGTACCGCACTATATAAAGCAACATTTCACGGTATCGGATAGCGCTGCCCAATGGGCGATTGGTGGATATAGTATGGGCGGTACCTGTGGTATCATGCTCACCTTAGCGCACCCTGAGGTCTACCACTACTTTATGGACCTAAGCGGGGAGATGGGGCCGAGTATTGGTACGAAGGCAGATACTATAGCGACTCTTTTCCACCATGATGCTGCGGCATGGGTCGCGCACCAGCCGAGTTTGCTGCTGCAGAAACGCGGCGCGCCGTTGCTATACAAACATATGGGTGGTTTCTTTGCGGACGGGAGCAATGATATAGCAGCCGTTACGGGCGCCCAGACGCGTCTGTATGGTCTTGCCAAAACTGACGGCTTGGATGTTGTGTCTGAATCGCTTGCCGGAAAGCATACATTCTTGTTGTGGAAACACGTGTTTACAATTGCGCTGCCCTGGTTGTCTAACCGCCTAGGGGCGACTGTTTGTCAGTCGGCCTGTCATTCGGTTAGTGCCAGTACCCCACCTGGGACTATTCCGGTAAAACAGGGAAGTCAACAAAGCGTGCGAATTGGTCGCCTGCAGTAAGCCTGTGTCGGTGCACCTAGACGATTTCTGTCTCAATCGATGGCGCTTGTCTACGGTTAGATTTCCGATGGTATATCGGGCGTAATTCCTTGTTGCCGGCAATAAGCCAACTTATCATGTAGAGTATTCCAACGACCGCGATCATGAGATAGGCATTGAAAATAGAATGTTGCGCAATCCACCCGAACAGTATACTCAGTGGAATGAGTAAACGTTGC
>JAJZCD010000001.1 GCA_021851735.1 bacterium
GAAAAACGTATGTAGCCACGGTAATTAAATACTGGTTACTCTGTAAGAACCAAACGTTTACGATTCATTGGCTGGGCTCCGTTCAGACTGCCCTACGGAAGATGTACAATCCAATGCATGATTTCCTTTATATTAACGTCGCAAAATATACATTGTGCGACATCTTGTGTAGGCATCAAATATGCTCCCCTCCGATTGACTTGTAACGAAGTATGATCGCCTATCGAGCCATCTTCCGTGGAAGTCTGTCCTGTTTGATTGCACCTGCCCTTCGGATATGTCTATAGCCTCGTTCGAGTGGTCGTTATGTACTTTTATGGTCACTGAGCATGTTCATAAATTGTGTAGGTGCTGGAATATTCTTGTTCGCAAAACGTTCACATAATTTGTATCACATCAAACGTGATGCTGATCCCCTCTAGACCTATTCGGCTAGTTCGTAGGTTGCTTTTGCTACTCGTTTAAACTGTGGTTTGCTCTGTAGGTTGAGGAGTATGGTAGTCTCTTTAACGAACCGGCTCTTGAGCACGCGTTTAACTATCTCGTCGCGATGTAGTGGCTCCCCTGCTTCGCGCAGAACCTCGCTGATAATGTCAGCAACTGTGCCCTTTTTATATCCCCATTCGCGCAGAGCGTATATGCCGCGGCCGATTAGTACGAAGCGTTTGTCTTTAATGAGTTCATTATGGATGGCCTGTGTGGTGACGTCTTTACGCTTAAAATCACTTTCCTTGATCGATTCGGCAATCTCGTTGAAGTGCATGTGCTTACCATTCTCAGCCAATATGACATAGATCTTATCGCGAATGTTCTTGGGATTGACGGTCGGCCACTTTACAAGGCCCCAACGTCCATTTAGGGTAGCGAGTTGCTTACTGGTGCTAGCAAGGGCTGCTGTATACATGTCATTTGGCATGCCTGCCATCTTAGTGACTTCTTGGGTCTTAATGGGCTTGCCTGCTTCGCTGATAGTCTTGACTAGCTTGGCAACCTCTGTCTTGATGGCTGCTTGGTCATGAATATCTGTGTTGCCAACGCTTTGATAAAAGTTGTCATCGTCGGGGATAGTACTAATGCCAGGCGCTAGCTCAGCCAGGAACGCTAGGCGAGACTGATCAGTGCGTGTATTCTCCGCAGTGAGTCTGTCGCCGAGGGTAGTGATGCGGGCAGTCTCCCCCGCTTCTTCTACGGCGGCAAGCAGTGTAGCTGCCGTCTCTGCCATGTGGGGCAAGTTAGTACTCGTACTACGCAAGCGGGTCATTACAGTCTTTTCGAGCTGACGGACGCGCTCGCGGGTAATGCCTAGCAGTTCACCGATCTGTTCAAGCGTCTCTTTACGGTCAAATAGACCATAGCGGCGAGCGATAATCTCGCGCTCGCGCTCGCGCTCAATGCTCGTCAGGATATCCTGGACGATGTTCTCTGTATTTATCATCGGCTTTTCTGTAGTCATTAGTTCCCTCTACTATAAAACTATTACTGTTATAAGTCAATACCCTCGCCCATCTATAGTAATATAGTAGCATAAAATAAGCGATTATGACTACTTTGTGTTGTAGAAACTAACTATGCAACAACTTGTATATCGAGCAAAAGATGCAGGAGCTGACCTGTCGTTATTACGTAGGTAAGCTATTTACTAATACGACGACGAAAAGGTCTTTTTTTAGTGGCTGGAGTGGCTTCTAATATGGATTTTGCCTGCTCGTGAGTAATGGATTTGGGATCGGTGTCTTTTGGAATCTTGGCGTTCTTCTTGCCGTCAGTAATGTATGGTCCGAATCGGCCATTGAGCACCTTTACTCCATCACCAAAGTCAGCGATATTCTTCTCTGCTTCGGTTTTTAGCTTCGCTGTGTATAGCTTACGTGCTTCATCCAGTGTGATAGTATGCGGGTCAAGTGGTTTAATGCTTACGAACAGTTTGTCGACTACTATGTATGGCCCAAATCGGCCTATGTTGGCTTTGATTTCCTTCCCATCATTAGTGTGCCCCACGAGACGTGGTAGCTTGAACATTTCGAGCGCCTCATCAAACGTAACGGTCTCTATCTTGCGACCCGTTGGCAGGGGGGCGAATTCTGGCTTAGGTTCGTCGCCCTGCTCTCCTCGTTGGAGCATAGGGCCAAATCTGCCAAACCGAGCGTAGACAGGCTGGCCTGTTTTAGGGTCATTGCCAAGATGTCGGGCTTGAGTGGCCTCAGCGCGGGATATGCTGGCGCTATTATCAACAAGTTTGTGAAATGATGTATAAAAATCGCGCAGTACTGTTACGCGCTGTTTTTTGGCGAGTGCAATTTGGTCAAGCTCTTCCTCGATTTCTTTTGTAAACCCGTAATCCATGACCTCCGTGAAGTGTTTAACTAAAAAATCAGTGACGACTTTGCCTGTGTCTGTTGGGAATAACTTGTTAGTGTCTCGACCGTACATGAATGGTTCGTTTGTCTCTGTGATAACTCCTTGCTCTAGCCGAAGCTTCTGAACAGTTTTCTTGATGCCCTCCAAGTCGCCACGTTCAACATAACCACGAGTTTGAATAGTATTGATAGTGCTTGCATATGTACTTGGACGGCCAATACCCATTTCTTCAAGCTGCCTTACTAGTGTAGCTTCAGTGTAGCGGGCTGGTCCTCGCGAGAGGTTTTCTAATGCTTCTGCAGCTTGTAGCGCGAGTGTTTCGTTCTGAGAAAGTACAGGTAATAATGTGTCGTCGCTACTGCGTCCATATACCTTCAAAAAGCCATCAAATATGACAGCTTGGCCTTTAGCAGTTAGGCTTTCGGCGCTGCTTGAGGCAGTAATAGTTACGGTGGTGTTCTCAAGCTGGGCTGAGGCCATCTGGCTAGCAAGTGTTCGTCGCCAGATAAGGTTGTAGAGCTTCTTTTGTTGTTCGTCAGCGCCTGCGAATTCTATGTGGACATTAGTCGGGCGAATCGCCTCGTGCGCCTCTTGGGCGCTTACGCTTTTACTTTTATACGTGCGGAGGTGGTGGTATTTTACGCCGTATGTTGTCGTAATAAAATCACCCATGGCGCCCAGGGCCTGCTTGCTGAGGTTCAATGAGTCGGTGCGCATATACGTAATGTGCCCTGACTCATATAAGCGCTGTGCGAGCTGCATGGTGTTGCGTGGACTGTATCCGAGCTTGCTACTAGCCTCTTGTTGCAGTGTGCTGGTTGTAAACGGTGCGCCTGGCTTTCGAGTACCAGGTTTCTTGGCTATGCTTGATACGGTAAAAGTACTACTTTTGTAGGCTTCCAGAACTACCCGTATTTCATCGACGTTTGCAAATTTTCTACTGCTCGTTGCTGGCAATATAGTACCATCAGGTAATATAAAATCGGCGGTAAGCTTAAACGTGCTTTCTGGTACGTGTGCATCAATTTGAGCTTCTCTTTCTACGACTAGGCGTACAGCGACACTTTGTACACGTCCAGCGCTGAGGCCGGCACGGACTTTACGCCATAACACCGGGCTAAGTTCAAAGCCTACTAAGTAATCAAGGGATTGCCGAGCCTGCTGAGCTTCGACTAAGTGCATATCTATGGTGCGAGGGTTTTTGACCGCCTCATCAAGTGCATTTTTGGTAATCTCGTGGAAAACAATGCGTTTAGTGGTTTTAGGGTCAAGTTTAAGCACCTCTGCTACATGCCAGGCAATAGCCTCTCCTTCGCGGTCTTCATCACTGGCGAGCAGTACATCCGTAGATGATTTTGCAGCTGCTTTTAGCTCAGCTATCACTTTCTTTTTGTCCGGGTCAACTTCAAATTTTGGCTTAAAGTCGTTTGTGACGTCAATGCTACCATTTTTGCTGGGCAGTCCCCGAATATGACCGATGGAACTCTTAACTACGTAGTCACTACCGAGGTATTTCTCGATAGTTTTAGCTTTTGCCGGTGACTCTACGATAACTAGGTGTTTTGTCATTATGCTGCTTATTTAAGGATAAGTATTTAGTAAGTATAGCGCGTTTTGTACTGTATGCAGTTGGTGATTACCGCAGAAGGTACGTGTTTGAAGCCTTATTAGCTACGGACTTCGTTATACGCATATCGTACTATTCAATATGTCCCGTTTGTACGTTTGTATGGCTACCTTACACAACTGTATGGTAGACGTTTAGCATACAGGGCGTAATCTTAACGCAAAGCGTTGTATAAATGCAAGTATAATTGTAATTTTGAGTGGCAGATCATAGATATGCCAATGTCAACTTGTGGATATGAGCCCGTTTGGCGGGTGTGTTTACAAGTAATTTTTGGCGATTTTATAGGCTGCCCAGATACCGACTAGCGAGCCAATTAGGCTGCCGAGTATGCTCCAGCCACCGAACCAGTTGCCATGGTCTGGCATCGCACCTAACCAGCTACCGACGGTACCGCCAATCGTTATTCCAATCCAGATTGCTGTTTTCATACTGCGTATTGTACCAGCAGTGGCGTGGTTTATCTCTTCAGGTTGCCTTGAGGCGTAACATTGCATGTTTGTTCCGCGAACTAGCCAGTAGTGTCCGCCTAAATATCTATTGATCACGGCAATGCAAGTGTTGTGTCGTAGTGACCATCCCAAAATGCGCCTCGCTCGTCAGATGTTCGATTCAGGTCTTGGCGGCGGTATACGCGGGATAAGTATAAGAGCTATGATGCATTGTAAGGTTTTTTACTTTAATACAATTTTATGCAAAAGTATTGACATAATGGAATGTTTTTGCTAGAATAGCAACCTGTAAGTCGTGGAAACACCACTTACGTACCTTATATCCCCCATTCTAACATTTGTTAGATTGTTTTAGAGCTAAAGATAAGTTGTTACCCTCCACTTCTCTCTTGAGGCTTCCACAGAATAGTGCACACTCAGATAATTCGTTTATTGGAATCACACTACTCTGTGGAAGTCTCATACCGGCATTGCCGGGCTCTAAAACAAACTAACCCCTTTAACGAGAAGTTTACAGCCTTACGAGACTGTAAATGTCCCGTGAGCGAGTCTAAATGATTCCCGCCTCAAAAGTGGGAGACACACATCATTAGAATATAGATGCTGATGTTTCGCTTCCGCGGTGGGTTGAAGGGTGGAGGGAGATAAGCTATCTCGGCTTATCTCCATAAAAAGACCTGCGAGCGGTGCCCACCCCCTCTCGCAGGTCTTTTTATATATAGATGTAGAAAATTTGTCTGTCGTGCGGCCCTATAAAAAGCTGCGGGTTTCGGCGGTAAATGGTGCCCCAAAGACGTACTCGCTTAATATGGCATTAACCTCGCGTATGCAGGCTGGCAACTTTTCCTGTTCGGTTTTAGTAAAATTTTGTAACACGAAATCTGCTGTATCCATTTGTTCTGGTGTTTTGGGACCGATGCCAACGCGAACACGAGCGTAGTCTTCATTAATGTGCTTGCTAATGCTTTTTATGCCGTTGTTACCTGCGGAGCTGCCGCCAACACGTAGGCGAATCTGACCGAAGTTGACATCAAGATCGTCGTGTACGACCACGGTCTGCGTATTATTAAGTTTATAAAAGTGCTGCACTGCCTGTACCGCTTCACCGCTGAGATTCATAAATGTCTGCGGTTTACATAAAATCACACGTGTGTCACTTAGTGTAGCTTGGGTAAGTGCACACCTGAGGTCTTTTTTGTTTGTCCATGGTTCAAAGTCGTTTTTACGAGCGAGCATGTCCAGGCACATAAATCCAACGTTGTGTCGATTACCGGCGTATTCTTCTCCGGGATTACCTAACCCTACGATAAGTAAGTTTTTGTGTAAACTAAGGGTGCTGTAGTGCAGCGGGTTACTCATTTGTGGTCGTTTTGCAAATAATGCCATTACTCTAGTGTACCTTACTTGTTGCTATCGTGAATTTTTTTCAAACTTAGACGTTATCGGTGACGGTGGGGCTAATATTTTCACCGTGATGATTTTTTGCGGACGATGGAACGCTGTACATCGGAACGGTCAGCTTTGGTAGGGCTGTTCCCGTGTTTGTGGCCGATATGTTTTTCAATAAACCACAGCTGTAATGCGGTACCGGTAAAGTTGAAACGTTGGCGTAGCTCTCGCTCCATATAGCGGCGATAGCTCCAGTGGATGAACTTAGTATGGGCGCCAAAGATTTTGAAGGCTGGCGTGGGGTTATCATCTTCTTGTACCATGTAGTTGAGTTTGGGATTGCGGTTCTTGAGGCCAGCTGGCGGGTGTTTAGTGATGACCATACCGAGCCAGTCATTGAGGGCTCGAGTTGTGATTCGTGTTTTGCGTACTGCTGTTATTTGTAGGGCCAGGTCGAATAGTTTGGTGACATTCTGGCCGCTGATTGAACTAGTAAAAATTAGTGGCGCCCACGGCACAAAATCATAGTCGTTGGTGATGCGCGCGGCAAGTGCGTCGCGTGCAAAGGCGGTACGTTCTATAGTGCCCTGCTCGGTGTAATGGATGGCTTTGGCTCGACGCTTTTTTTCGCTTTTACTGATTTTTTCGGCCGCTATGTCATCCGCCTTGGCGGCAAGTTTTGCTTCAATCTTAGCGCCGCGAGCTTCAACGGCGCCAATTGCTTCGTTGTCCCATTTACTGACAACTAGAACTAGTCCCTTGCCCGCATCCTTGGCCATGCCGGCAATTTTTTGATCCAGCCCTACCCCTAGTTCGTTGACGTCCATGAGCAAAAAACAGATGTCGGATTGTTCAATGGCGCTTAAGGTACGTAGGACGCTGAAGTGTTCAATACCGGTACCGATCTTGCCACTACGGCGGATGCCAGCGGTGTCCATTAGCTCAATCTCTTGTCCTTCGTAACGTATGACGGCACGGTTGATATCACGGGTAGTCCCTGCTCGATCGGCGACAATCGCTTGTTGTTTTTTTGCGAGTGAGTTGAATAGGGCGCTTTTCCCGACGTTGGGGCGGCCTAGTAGGGCTATGCGGATGCGATCAACGTTTTCAGTTAGAGCTGCTTTGGGGATCTGTTCTGTTAGGGCGTAAAGCAATTCACGAATGCCGCGGCGTTGCGTAGCGGATGTGTAAACAATAGCTTTGATACCTAGCCGTTGGAATGCATCAAGGTCATGGCCACGGGCTTTGTCAACTTTATTAACGATTAGGAATACAGGCTTTCTGCTTTTGAGTGCTAGTTTTGCGACGCGACGGTCTTCTTCCGTAATGGGTACGTCGGCTTCTACGACGACCCATATAACATCGGCACTGTCAGCCGCCTGTATGATCTGTTCCTGTATGGTGAATTCGAATGCGTCAGTAGCATCTTTCATGCCAGCTGTATCAACAAGCCAGAAGTCATAACGGTCGTCGGGTTTTTTATTGCCAGTGCCATTATTTGGTGAAACTAAAATAGACGCTTTTGCAGTGATGCTGTCACGAGTGGTCCCCGCTTCGCGTGCAACGATTGCCTCGCGTCGTTCTAGGATTGCATTAAATAAGCTGGACTTGCCAACGTTAGCACGTCCGACTATCGCGACAATAGGTAATTTCTTGTACATTTGATAGTAGTATAACAGAGGTAAAATATATTGACAATGTTATACAAAAGTTCTCTTGTTATTTTCACCTTTTGCACCCTTTTATACCTTTCTAATGGCGCCAGGTTGTAGCCCGTCAAGTCGATACGGTCCAAACTGTGTGCGGTGAAGTGTTGATACGGTGTAGCCAAGGTCGGCAAAGGTGCGACGGATTTGACGATTACGTCCTTCTGACATCTGAATTTCGTAAAGATTAGGTGGGCAATGACCATCCTCTGATTTATAGTTTCTGATCTGGCCTGTATGCGTCAGACTGTTGAATTGCCTCTTGTCTGGGACAAGCTGATAACGACTAATTATGAATTTACTGATACCATCTTCGAGCATAATGCCGTGGTCAGTTATCATCTGCTGATGGAGCGGCTGCAGCGGCTTATCGAGAGACACCTCATATACTTTTACTTTTTGTCTGCTTGGATGGGTCAGTTCCTGGGCGAGTTGGCCATCATTGGTGAGCACTAGCAACCCTGATGAATCTTTATCGAGACGGCCTACAGGGTTCAGTTGCTGATATGTTTGAGGCAGTAGGTTATATATGGTTTTACTTCCCTGTCCGTCTCGGCTAACGACATAGCCTCGTGGTTTGTTGAGTATAACAGTGGTGGTGTTTGTTGCGGGCGTTACCAATCTGTTGTCAAGGGCAACAATGTCTGAATCGGTAACGTCTGTGCCGTGCCTGGCAGTATGGTTGTTCACCGTAACACGACCAGCGGCTATAGCCTCATCCGCTTTTCGGCGTGATAGCATGGTACTCGCGGCAAGGTATTTATTGAGGCGCATGCTGTGTATTATAGGGCGTATTGTTACTTGTGTCGCCTACCCCGATAGTACAATTATCCTGGATGTCTAGGACTGATATGGTCCTTGGTAGCATTAGCCTGTGTATATTTGCGGTAGATGGCATGCAGCTTTTCTAGGCCATGTTACTGATTCGTGACGGCTAGGCGCTATGAACTACTTGAACAGCATGACTCTATCTTGAAGTAGCCGCTCTTTTTATAAAGCGATATTTGGGTCGAACGATTGACCGGGCGTATGTGGTGGCATGGGAGGCGTGGCGATTGCATCAGTGCTGTCGGGTTCGCCGCCGCCTACTACTGGCGTGGCTAGTGTTTGCGTCTGCGTGTCCTCTCTAGCCAATGGCGAGCCCATATTAGGTTTGCTGACATCACTACTGATTGGTTGGATTACTTTTCTACCAGTCCCGATCGTCTCATTATTTGTAGCGGTTGCCGCTGGTGTATCGACAGCAGGTGCGGCTACAGGCGTACTAGCAACAGGCTCTGTGACCCGGGTGGCCGTAGAACTGGGTGGCACTGTATCACTTGGTGGGACTGGAGCCTGAATGTCGGGGGTTGGAGCGGCAGCGGTGGTGTCTGACTGCTGGGGGACGCTTGGGCTATTGGATGATGCGTTCAGTTGCTGTACTGCGTCAGCGATAGCTGAATCATTACTAGCCGCTGTGTCGGAAGTACTATTCGATTGTATTTCGGCAGGCGGCGTGTCGTTGGGTGCCTCACTGTACTGTTGTATCTGTGCTTGTACTGCCGCCTCTTCAGTCTCAATTGTTTGGGTGTTGGCACTGGAGACGGCGGCAGCGGCAGCGGCCTGGTTGACTACTGGAGCGTCTGAGATGGGTGCAGCTGCTGGAGCTGGGGCTGGAGGTAACGTTGGCTCTGCGACCGGAGGGACTGGCGGTGTAACTTGGGTCGGAGCCTGAATGTCGGGGGCTGCAGCGGCAGCGGATGTTGGTGAAGCGACAGACGTCGCTGGAGCTACAGGTTCTTGTGTGGCGGCCGGCGTTGTCAGCGGGTCTTCCATTTTAACCCTAGGATCTGGAGGTGGCGGTACGTCTTTGACACTACTGCCATCCCCGAGCAGTTCTTTAGCTGCATTTACTATGTCTTCAAGTGTAACCTGTGATTTAACAAGATACTTGTCAGCGCCTAGGCTGTCGGCACGCTTTTGATCTTCGGTTTGGCCTAATGCGGTTAGCATTATTACTTTGGTGTGTTTGAGCTCATCAGTGTTTCGTAGAATATCGAGCATCTCAAACCCAGAGATCCGCGGCATCATAACGTCGGATATAATTAGGTCTGGTTTGTTTTGTTTGGCGACGACTAGTGCCTCTTCGCCATTTTGGGCAGCTATGATGTCATAGCCTTCTGCCATAAGGCGGGCCTGATAAATCTCACGTAAATTGTTGTCATCTTCGACCAGTAGTACTTTTGCCACAGTATTAGAATCTCTTTTATGGTTATGTTTTTATATTGATTAGTATATCATGGCGTGGGGGTAGTTGGTACGGGTTCGCTCGGGCTGGCGCTACTGCTGGGTATAGAGACAGTCCCAGGTGCCGGAACACTGCTTGCTTGATTAGGCGTGCTTGCCTGTTCGGCAAGTTGCTTCTCTGCCTCTTGCGAGGCGACACGTGGTAAGTTTATATAGAACGTACTGCCCTGGCCTACGGTGCTCTCGACCCAGATACGTCCATGGTATAGCTCGACGATTTTACGGCAGATAAATAGTCCAAGGCCGGTGCCTCCGATGGTACGAGTGGCACTGTTGTCAACTCGGTAGAATTTTTGGAATAAATGCGGAATATCTTCGGGTGGAATGCCGTGGCCGGTATCACGTACATATAATTGCACGACACTATCATTACCAGTTAGCCCCAAGCTGACTTTCCCCCTCTCTGTGTATTTGCAGGCATTATCGAACAAGTTGGTAATTACTTCGCGCATGCGCTCGGGGTCGATTGTGGCATAGTACAGCGGTCTAACAACTTTAGAGGCGACAAGGGGCGTAGAGCTACTCGCGTCTATAACAGAACTGTTTGTCATATTGTTATTGCCGATCATAAAATCCAATGCAAGATTTTTTTTCTCGGCCGAGAAGCGCAAGTCAGATGTTAGTTGTTCCATGTATTCACCCATTTCAACTATCTCAGGATGGTTGGTCAAACGGCCGTCTTCGGCTTTAGCGCTGGTCAGTAGGTCCTGGAATAGCTCGCCTAGGTGTTTAGTGGCGACGTGGGCTTTTTCCAGGTACTCTTTAGCGCGGCTGTCTACGGTAGAAACTTTGTCATTTAAGGCAAGGCTTAGATAGCCTTCTATAGCGGCGACTGGGGTCCGCATCTCGTGGCTGGCAGTACTTATAAACTCGGCGCGTTGGTTTTCTGCTTGACGCTCCTCTTGGACGTCACGGAATATGCCCACCAGGCCTGTTATTTGCTGGTTATCAATGATTGGAGTGACACTAAAACTGGTAGCTATAGCGGCATTTGATTTGCTACGAATTATGGCGTCGTTGTCCCGTACTGTTTGACTATTCTTGAAAGCTCTGCTGAATGGTGTCTGTGACTCGTCGATTGGTTCGCCTTTTTTGTCGAGGAAGACGCAAACCGATCTCCAGTCAAGGCCCTCTGCATCTTCTGCTGACCAACCTGTTATCGTTGTTGCACCAGGATTGAACAGTTGGATGGTCCCTTGGCTGTCTACGAATATGACGCCGTCTTCAATGGTGTTGAGGATAATGTCACTTCTAGCCTTCTCATCGTGTAGGCTGGTTGCGAGCCTGGTCGTCTTAGCTGAATTTTTCCGCTTGGCGCGGCGCAAAGCGAGTAGCCAAATAGTGCTGCCTATAAGAATGGCGCCCAGCAGTCCCCCACCGATGACATATATATTTCGCATAGTTAGTGTAAAGGTTATGTTTATTATCGGCTGAATGGGTTGCTTTTGCAACGTTTACTCTGGTGAAACAGGGACGGATGTGGTACTATGGATTGGTCAAAAATTGGTGTAATTGGAAAAAGCTACATGATTCAGCTACCCTAAATGTAGCGCGTGCATCACTGATATTTGGCCCCTTCGTCTAGTGGTCCAGGACGTCAGGTTCTCATCCTGAAGATCGCGGGTTCGACTCCCGCAGGGGTCACCACATTACGCTCTGTTCGTCAAGTTCCAACAACTTGAGTCTCAAAACTTTACTCCAGGCACTCGTTAACAAACAATGAATCCGCATTGTTAGGCGTACTTTGGACGCCATGGTATCTTATGGATGCTTGCGCGGGAGGTTTTGAGACTCAGATCCAACACCTTTAGGCGTAATATTTATCAATAACTTGTCGAAGGCCGTCACTCACTTCGTTTGGGTGCTCTTTGACCAGTTTCTTTACCTTATCGAGTGGCATCCATATGACATTATCAATCTTTCCTTCCTCTAGTTTTGTAGGGGTTTGATTGTAGTGTAAGCGATAAACGTGGGTGAACCGTTTGAAGCGATGTTCCCACCAAGTTTCGTCAGAAGCGTAGTCACCTATCTCTTTGAGCTCCACGCCTTCAATGCCAAGTTCTTCTTGTAACTCACGAGTTGCGGCAGTTATGTAATCTTCGCCCGCATCCACATGTCCTGCAGCAGAGTTGTCCCAACAATTCGGAAATATATCTTTGGTTGGAGAACGATGCTGCAAAAGAAGCTCACCACGGTCATTCTCAATCATTATGCGTATGACGCGATGACGCAGGCCTTGTGCCCAAGCTTCTTGCTTAGTTGCTTGTCCAGCGGGTTTATCTTGCTCGTCTACTATCTGAATGGGCGCACTCATAACCGTAACTATAACGCAGCGGGCTTGCCTTATTCAATATGAGGAAGCTAGATTCCACTCCCGGCTGGAATGCTCCTGACCGAATATATTCCCTTCAGGGTGTCATACCATTCGTTGACCTCAGATAAGATACGGTTCCAATTCGACACCAGATGGCTTGGCTACTTGAGCCACCCAGACTTTCCGCCTGATAAGGTATCTGCTCGTATAACAAACACCTTGCCTGAGATGTTTCGAGCGGGTGAAGAGGAGTCTATGGCTATCATTTGGAAGACCAGGTTTGCACAGGCGGCAGAACAAGTAGACTACATCTTCATCTAATTTTACAGGTCTATAACACCGTATAAGCTGTCTGACTTGCCGTAGAACCAAGCCCATGTTTGGTCGCCATAAGAAAAGTGCCACCACTCAAATGCGACACTTGCTAGACCTTGCTCTAGCATAGCTCTGAGCAGCAACATTCTGTTTGCCTTTTGCTCAGGAGTGATTTGGTCGTAGTGCAAGTACGAGATGTCGTCATCAACATTCATGGTACTGCCAAAATCCACTAGTGTATTGCTGTCTACGTCAAAAAGCTCAACATCTACTGCCGCCCCACAGCAGTGAGGTGGCTGTGAGTTATCTGGGTCGCTTACAAAGGTACGGGCGTGTTCCAGTGCTTCTTCGTCGCTAACCTCAGGGTGGTCATCTTTATAGTCTTGCATACATTCCCTTAGCAAGCGGCGCTGAACGTCTAGTGGCCTGTGTCCAGCCCTTACGACTAACCTATACTTATCATCAAGTGACTCGGCAGCCTTTTCTAGGCGCTTTAACAATCCTGTGCGAACGTAGATACCGTCATACTCCGGGTGTTCTGCAATATAGTCGACGTACATACCGCCCTCAAAATCACCTTCCAGCGTCCATACTGGCTCAACCATGATTTTGTCAGAAGGCTCAACTTTTACTAGAGGGTCATCAAGGTTACTAAAGCCGATTTTGGAATAGTCTATCCGCTCTTTGCTTTTAGACCGCTCAACTCTTTCATCAGTATTCATGCCTATACTTTACTACACTATTACACCTGAGGTTCACACCGCTACGGGATACTGTAATGACCACTGCCCCCCTCGCAGTAAACTGTTCCAGCGTAATATCTCCGAACAGATTAGGTTCCAATTCGTTTCAATGAGGCCCACTATAATCTTCTGTCTAGGTGCGAATACCTGACGGGACTAGCCCAGAACTGTTCGTTAACTTTCTCTTACGCACCATCCAGACAATGCTTCTCCATTTCGTCGCCTCTTCCCTGAATAGGTACAAACTTTTTTGCACGGGGGACGCCATGGGATTTGTTATAAATTTCAGTAAGGAAAGTCTGCGGCCAAGCTAACCCGTTAGATAGTTCAATGCTCATCAGTAAGTTTGTTACTATTAGTACATGACCAACAAGCAAACGATTATTACGGTAGGTGCCTTTTTTCTTGCATTAGCTGTAGGCTTTCTAGGAGCATACGTATATTTTTCCTTGACAAGCACAACGTATCGGATTGAACTAGCGAATGGTTGTACTAAGCAAGCAAATGGTCAGGTTGTTAACGCTGGGATTGTCGGCCCTACTCTAGATGTACGGGTACCAAATAAATATTCCTCTAAGTTCTACTCTTTCGCCTTGAGCCATGGCGTGTGCTTAGACAAAAGATAACCCACTCTATCTAACGATTTCACATTGTAATCGTATACTTCATATAGCATCACCTTACAATGTACCGTTGTTCGTATGGTTTCGTGCACTAGTTGAATCATCGAACGGTATACACTAGATTCAGTTTTTTTGTATCCGTCGTTTGATGTGAGGCTTCTTTCTATGCACAATACCCTGTCATGCAGCAAATTTTAAGCATGTACTGACACAATAATCGGAGTTAAGTTGTAAAAGGTTTATTCTTATGAAGAAAGTTGTCATTGGGCTTGGCGTTGTCGGCGTGTTCGCAGTATATAGCCTAGGTATCCGCCATCAGAACCCAGTTATCAGCAAGCCATCGTCTTTGGCGAGTTCGTCCAGTTCTTCGGGCACAAAGTCTGCTAGCTCAAGTGCCGGTAGCTCTCCATCGGGTTCCAAAAAATACAAAGACGGTACGTATACTGGTAGTGCTGTTAATGTCTACTACGGTAATGTGCAAGTCTCAGCGACTGTCTCAAATGGGAAGATCACTGATGTTAAGTTCTTGCAGTACCCCTACACGCACGCAACGTCAGTATATATCAATAAGCAAGTTATGCCGTACCTGAAGCAAGAAGCTATCAAGGCGCAGAATGCCAATGTACAGATTATCAGTGGCGCTACGTATACCTCAGAAGGCTTTAGGCAATCATTGCAGTCAGCGCTAGCAAAGGCGTAATTCCCGTAATGCGTGCGACCGAGCTTATTATGGGTATGCCAATCACCGTTGAGATTTGCGACCATGGGGCTAGTGACCATATGAAGCAGGTTTTTGATTATTTCCGCACCGTTGACGAGCGATATAGTCCATATAAAGAGACCAGTGAATTATCCGCTATCAACAATGGGCTACCCAAAAAAGAATGGTCTGAAGAGATGCGGGCAGTCCTGGGTATGTGTGAAGAGACTGAGCAACAAACAGATGGTTTTTTCAATATTAGACATCGTGGCAAACTCGACCCGTCTGGCCTTGTAAAAGGTTGGGCGATTCAGCAGGCAGCTGATCAGTTGTGCTCTAAGGGGTATAAGAACTTTTATATTGAGGCGGGTGGAGATATCCAAGTGTACGGTAATTCTCTGGATAACGAAGGTTGGCGCGTCGGTATCCGTAATCCGTTTAACACGCAAGAAGTGGTTAAGGTGATACAGCTGAGCGATTATGCTGTTGCAACGTCGGGTACATATATCCGTGGTGAGCATATTTACAATCCACATAATAATAACCGCCCCGCTCAAGAGGCTCAGAGCTTAACAGTTATCGGACCGACCATCTATGATGCCGACCGGTTTGCTACGGCGGCTTTCGCCATGGGGAAACAAGGCATGGCGTTTATCGACCAACTGCCCGGTTTTGAAGCGTACATGATTACTGATCAACAGACGGCAATACTAACGAAAGGATTTGAAAAATATGTGGTTGAAGCTCATTAAGCCCATTGATAAACTCATTGATGGCATATCGATGTACCGGTTACTGCTCTATTACCTGCTTGGGCTTTTAGCGGCTGCTATCGTATTCAGTAGTATTGGTGTCATGAATTATAACGGTTTTGAAATTGGCATATCTGCCGGTGTTTTGGTGGGCGCTTGCTGGGTTATCAATAAAATATTTGCCTCTATTTTTAATGCGCCAACTAATCCCGAGTCGTCAATTCTAACGGGACTTATCTTGGCGCTCGTTATCCCGCCGACATTTAACAACTTCGGGTTTTTGTTTATGTTAGCTGCATCTGGTCTCGCGATTGCCTCGAAGTACATTCTGACCATTCGCTACAAACATATTTTCAACCCAGCGGCGATTGCTATCGTGCTTACAGCATTAGGCCCGCGACAAAGCGCCAGCTGGTGGGTGGGTACAGCAGCTATGTTGCCGCTTGTAATCATAGGTGGCATCCTTGTTATGCGGAAAATTAGGCGAGAGTCCATGGTTATCATGTTCCTCGTAACTACCACGGCTGCTACGGCATTATTCGCTACGATTGGTGGCGCGAGCGCACTGACGAGCTTACGTGAAATGGCACTAACCTCTTCGGCGTTTTTCTTGGGTTTCGTGATGCTTACTGAACCGTACACGTCGCCAACAACGCTCACTAAGCAGCTATGGTATGCTGCAATTGTCGGTGTACTATTGACGCCGCAAACACATATCGGACATTACTATACGTCACCGGAAGTCGCCCTGATCATTGGCAACTTGTTCGCCTACGTAGTTAGTTCTAAAACCAAGTTATTCCCTATTTTGCGTGAGAAGATTGAGATTGCAGCCAACACGTTTGAATTCCGATTCATGAGTCAGCAAAAATTGGCGTACGAGCCTGGTCAGTATATGGAGTGGACCTTGCCGCATGACAATACGGATGATCGGGGTGCGCGACGGTGGTTCACCTTAGCTTCGTCGCCGACTGAAAATTCCATAAAGATAGGTGTTAAGTTCTATGATAAGGGCAGTAGCTATAAGGATGCTATGCTTACAATGGATCAGAATACGCCTATTGTAGCCAGCCAACTGGCAGGCGATTTCGTTATGCCAAAAGATACTGCGGAAAAGCTCGTATTCATCGCGGGTGGTATTGGCGTGACGCCGTTTCGGAGTATGATCAAATATTTAATCGATATGAACCAAGAACGGTCGGTCCGTATGTTGTATAGTGCCCGATCACACGAGGGTTTTGCGTATAAAGACGTGTTTGAAGAGGCACGAAGAAAACTTGGCATTAATACCATGTACGTTACTTCACGCAATAGCACTACAAAAGCTATGCCCCACACTATCCCTGGTCCTATTACCGGCAAGCTCATCACTCGAGTAATCCCAGACTATGCCGATTGTATGTTCTATATATCTGGTACTCGACCTATGGTTGAAGATATACAAGAAGCGTTGGAACAGCTGCACGTACCGCTACATCGTATTAAGGTTGATTTCTTCCAGGGCTATGCGTAGTATGTGCCTCCCGGCTATGTACGCTACTGCGGAATCGCCTACCTCAGTGTAGTTCGCTTAGTACTCGCTTCTGCGGCTTGACCCAATAAAAATCCCCGTGGCAGAGACCAAGGGGGTATTCAGGGTAAGGGAGCTCATCACCAGACGGTGAGCTGTAGATCGCTTGGATTCTTCCCCTGGTTCTTCACGTATTTCTCTACGACAGCCCAATTACCACCCGTACTGACGGTGGCAGCATAATACCCATCCGACCAGAATTCGCCGCCCCACAAGTCTTTCTTGAGCGCTGGGTGGGTCAGGAATAGTTGCTTTGCGGTCACACTTTTGAAGATCCGTACGACCTGACCGATGCTATACTTCGGGTGGAAGCTAACCAACAAATGTATGTGGTTCTTGTCATCCCCGAACTGTTCGATAGTCAGGTCGTACCGCTCTTCAATGCCTTTCATAGTGTCACGTATCGTGGCGACTAATTCCGCACTCAATAAAGCCTTTCGGTACTTCACCGGGAAGACGAGGTGGTAATGGGTGTCGTATGCGCAGTGATTGTTCTTGGTGATGGGCACCCTAACAGTATAGCTGCATATGAGGGGAACCTAAGGCTCCCCTCACACTCCCTTCCGAACCTTACCCGCGTGGCAGAGACCACGGGGAAAGAAGGATTATAAGGTCACTCCTACGTATCAGGAAAAAACGAGAATGTTTGTGTGAACATAGTATATGCTGGAATGTTTTCTCATTACCTGATGTCCCGTACCTTTGTAGCCTTGGGAAACGTACGTCCTAGATAGCCTCTGCGTTCTTCGAGTGAGTCTGTAGACGCCACAAGCTGTGCCAAGAATATGAGAGGCGTACCTCATGGTAAGGCAGTGACGGTAGCGTGTTGTTGTAGCTATCGCCACTGCTTTTAGCTATTCGTACCGCAGTGCTTCTATTGGGTCTTTCCTGCTAGCTCTTAGTGCGGGTAGTGTTCCCGCTAAAAAGGCGATCAGCATAATACCAATGACGACGATTGCTATTGTTCTCGGTGGGAATGTCAACAGCGTCAGTCCTGGGAAGCCTTTCAGAAATCCATGGACGGCTATTGCGTTGATTGCCTTCCCGACTAAAGCAGCAAATCCAACTCCAAGGACGCTACCCCAGAATCCAAGCAGCACCGCTTCGATACTAAATAGTGCATATACCTTGTGCCGGCTCATCCCTAGCGCTTTCATGAGGCCAATTTCCTTGGTGCGCTCCTGTACGGACATATAGAGTGTATTAATAATGCCAAATGAAGCGGCCAGTAGCGCGATTGCACCAAACATGTCGAATACGATAATAATGGCATTGATGGCGGTAAAAATTGTGCTCTCTTGGTCTTGTATCGTCTTAGCAGTAAAACCCTTGGCTTTCAACTTGCTCTTGATGGTGTCAAGTTGTGTGGTGGTTAAGTTCTTCGGGAATGTGGCGTATGCCGTTAGAAATGTATTGGCACGTGCAGCAGGGATGCCGGCGGTTTGGATACTATATAGCTGGCCCGCTAATGCGTTGTTCGCATATGCGACTGATTGGCTGATCAGGTTTTTTTGTTGTACGCCAACGACAGTAGCGACAACCGTCTTCCGGACGCCTTGGCCACTGGTTATGCCGATGGTGACATGCGCACCTATGATCGCCCGGTTGCTGCCGTATCCAAGTGGTTGGACATAGCTCACGGGAATTGTCAGTTGGTTCTGTGTGCTGTTGGCATTAACTCCCTGCCCGACTACCATATCAGGAGCCGCATCACCGATCTGTTGTGCAAGCGAAAGCTGGTACTTATCACCCTTGCCTGTAATATAGTCCGGCGATAATGAATGAGCTGCAACTACACTCGTGATGTTGGGAATGGACTTTATAACTGCAAGTCCTTTTGAACTCATGAGCAATTGTTTGTTATGCAACCCGCTTGCTGACACGGTTGCGTTCGGGTTGTACGTGTATTTTGCCGGCCCGCTGCCCGGTGACGTTTGCTTGTTCGTTAATGTTACTAAGAGCACATTGGGCGCTCCAAAGCTTTTGACCTGACGGTTTAGGTAGCTTTTGATGCCAGTTCCAATACCGTTAGTCAATGTAATAGTCATGGCGCCGATAAATATTGCGACAATTGTTAAGAAGGTTCGTCCCTTGCTGCGCCACATATTTGCGCTAGCGGTACTCAGTAAATCGCTCAGTTTCATACATCGCTCCCTTCGCTGAGTTTGCCGTCCTTGATATGTAGTTGTCGATGGCAGCGTCCGGCCAATTCTTTGTCATGCGTCACTATGATAACGGTAATCCCCTGCTCTTTGTTGAGACGGAACAGTAAATCTTCAATCGTTTTGCCGGTATGGCTATCGAGGTTTCCAGTTGGTTCGTCAGCAAATATAACACTCGGCTTATTAATAAGTGCTCGGGCAATACAGACTCGTTGTTTCTGGCCACCACTGAGTGTGCCGGCTTTGGCGGCCGCCTTCTCTGAGAGCTCGACAGATTTAAGTGCTGCAAGACCGCGCGTGGTGCGCTCCTTACGATTGATTTTGGCAATCTTGAGTGGCAAGATGACATTATTGAGTACGGTGTCAGTTTCGTTGAGAAAAAATTGCTGGAACACAAAGCCATACCGCTTGTTACGGAGACCGTCTACTTGCCTACTGCGAATGCGGGCAGCATCCGTGCCGTCAACCAGGATATTTCCTTGTGATGGCCTATCGAGCAACGCAAGCATATGCATGAGCGTGCTTTTGCCCGAGCCGCTCTTACCAACTATGGCAATCAGCTCACCCGAGTTAATTGACAAATTGATGTCGCTGAGCGCGGAAAATGCTGCTTCGCCTTTGCCATATGTTTTGCTGAGATGCTCTGTTGCGATAACTGCGCTCATGGCTGGTGTCCCCTTATCTACGACTTAAATATCTTGTGTACGCTTGTATAAAAGCTGTTTCACAATGGAAGTAGTATTAGCAATACGATGCAGTAAAATGCTGCAGTTCTCACCGAAAAAATACAAATATACAGACTTATAGTGCAAATGTGTATTGTAACCCTGTGGGCATAGTTTGTATATATAGTCCTGCGTTGCTGTTATCCCTGATGTAGAACTCTGTATGATGCAATCATTTCCAGGAGCTGGGGTGCATTCTGGCAAAAAAAGGCGTGGCTTCATTAGCGTCCTTCTGTAGAGCTAAATAGCATCTAAGCGGTACAATGAGCATATGGATGAGCAACAACAGCACGCAGGTACCGAGCAACAGCCGATGATGCAACAGGTGACACCAACGCCTACTACTCCTCGCGACTCGGTCGTAGTACAAATGAAGCCTACAGCTCAACAAGCCTCTGCACGTGCGACAGAAACAACGGCATCCCTAGGGTTAGTGGCTACAGGCGCCGTTCACGCAAACGCTGGCAAACCGATGCTAGAAGTGCCCGATAAAACTGCGCAAGCACTGCTCATGATAAGCGACGCTCAGTCAAATCATCGGTCACAAGCTAAACTTCCTGTTGGATTGCTCATCGCACTAGTAACGCTGGTTATAGTCGTGGCAGCAGCAAGTTTTCTGTTGAGTAATATCAAACCGGGCGGTTCCTCTAAGGTCTCCAGCTCTCCAGGTCCGGCGTCACCATCAAGTCAGACCAATCCCAACTCGACGAAGAATATATCGAACCAAATAAACAAAGACGCTTCTAGCTGCTCTAACCTTGTGACTGCCCTGTCGCAGTGCTGAGACTACAAATTGACGCTGTTCCACGTACACTGATCTATGCGTTTGTCATCTTTCGTGATAGCATGCGAAGATGGTAGATATACAAAAACGATTGTCAGATCTGCTGGCACTTGTCCGTGAAGCAGATGCTGCAATCATGGACATATATAACAACGCCCATTCAGCTACAGTAACGATGAAATCCAACCATACACCGTTAACGCAAGCGGATATTGCATCTCATCGTATCTTAACGCAAGGCCTTACAAAGTTATTTCCTGACACTCCTATTATTAGTGAGGAGGGTGATAAGCGGGAAAATACCACGATAGTGAAGATGCGTCGCTTCTGGTTAATTGATCCCATAGATGGCACGACAGACTTCTTGAAGAGAAACGGAGAGTTTGCAGTATGTGTTGCGCTTATCGAGGGAGATGAGCCGGTGTTTGGGATTGTCTCTGCTCCTGCTCTTGGTGTCGTGTACTATGGAGGTGCTCAGATGGGAAGTTTTAGACAGCGTGACGGTGAAGCGGCGCAGCAAATTCATGTTGCTCAAAATAAGCTTGGTGTGATTATGGGTAGTCGATCACATACCGCCGCAGACACGGAGCAGTACCTTAATGAACACTATGCCGGCTATGAACGTAAGACGGTTGGATCTATGTTGAAATTTACCTATGTTGCCGAAGGACTCGCTGACGTATATTTGCGATTGAATACGACTATGGGGCTATGGGACGTTGCGGCTGGGCACGCTATAGTGGTTGGAGCGGGCGGTACAGTGCGCAGACCTGATGGTTCACCTATTGATTACCATGCCGCCTCTCTATTAGTGGGTGATTTTGTCGCTTCCTCTTCGTGACATCGTCGCACTTCTCCTAGTTGTAGTGCTGAGTTCTGCGCCGTAGGTCGGAGTGTTAGTTTGTTAGGTTGGCACCGGCGCCAACACTATTGCCATTGCTGCTATTGCCGCTAGCGCTACCACCTGCAGTAGTGTTGTTGGTGCTATTGGCAGTGCCACTGATAGCATACTGTCTGTTAGTGTTGGAAATAGTGATGTCGTTGATATTGGTAACCGATACGTTGTTGGTTGCCTTGTATGTAATGATATTGGAAGATCCAGGTCCAGTAGTGTGTATAGATGCTGTGGGTTTGTTAATGACGGGAGGTGTGACTCTTGACGTGGGAGTGACGCTCTTGTTTGTAGTGGTCTCTGAGGGTACAGGAACTGACTCTGATGAAGTGCCTGCCCTGCGTGTAGCCATTGGTAGTACAACAGCTCCACCAAACCCAGTGTTGCTTGTGCTGCCCGCCCCGTTCAGTAGACCGCTGTTGGCGCCGGTATTGCTTGGTCTGGTAGTAGTGCTTTGAACTCCAGGCATTACTACGCCTGGACGATTCTGGCCGCCTTTATGGCCGCTAACAGTAGCTTCTGGAAAACAGGTATCTATACTGGGGGTGTTGTCAACATTAAGGGTGAAGTTGGTATTGTTGGAATTGTTCGCGTTTCCGGTACTAGCACTACCGCTGCCGTTATTGCCAAATGCACCTGCACTAGCGTCGCGTGCCGGCCAACTCAGTAGCCAGACCGGATCATTGGTGTGCAAGTAGGCTTGGGTGCTTGCTTGCCAATTCGTAAAGCTTTGACCGTTGGCTTCCCACATGAGAGGGTCGTAGCTAGACCAGCTGTCGCCGGTTGGCGCCCATGAAAGATTGGTATTGGTGCTGTTCCAGCCGGTACCTATGTCATGTCGTGCCATCCAGTTAGCTACGCCGGTATGCCAACTGTCGTAGCTTAGGCTATTGGTTTGTGCAACGGATGGTGCTAATGTAGCCCAACCGTTCCAGTTGAGACTGCCGGCAGTTGTATTCCCGGTTACATTGGCGTTGCCGCTGTGGGCGGACTGCTGATTGCTATTCTGTAATGCGATAGTATTGCTGTTGCTGATCGTACAATTGCTATGTACGTTGGTAACGATATGGTTGTGTGAGTAGGGTCCGGTATTTGTTATAGCCTGTGCTGATACTATTCCGACGACTCCAAGACTGATCATTGTTATTGCCGCTGTCGTCAATAGTGGTACGCGGCGTATCCATGTAGTTCTGACCATGCTGCCTCCTTACTGCTGCTCTCCGCAATTGTATGCATAACTATAAAGTTGCTGGTAGGTCAAAGCTGTTTATTTTTTCACTATTTGCTCATTACTCTGCTGACTTACCCTACTTATCGATGGTATGGTAGGTTGCAGTTAATAGTACTGGCGCGAAAGAGTGCTTCGAGTGTAACGACCATGGCAAGATCGTGTGGAAGCGTTAAACGACTAAGACTCCATTGGTAATCGGCAGTGTCGCGTGTAGCTTTCGGCAATCCGTCTGGGCCACCAATGATAAAGCTGACTTCACGTGCTTCTATCTCGCGTTTTTGCAGAAAAGCAGCAAGGTCGTGACTACCTAGCATTATCCCTTCTATTTCTAGGACTACAGTGTACGTATTGGCGGTAACTTCACGTAGTTTTGTCGCATCGTTCGCGTACTTATCTGCTAGCTGACTAATACGTACGGTGTGCAATCGCTGTAGTCGTGCTAGGTAATCAGCCCAACCTGCTTGGGCGTAGGCGAGTTTTGGCTTGCCAATGGTCACGAGGTGTAGTCTCATAGGTGGACAATCCCCAGATTGTGTGCAGGAGTTATGTGTGTGTTGGGCAGCAGTTCATGGACAGCTTTGGCGGCACCAGGAAGAGCTTCGCGGGTATAATCATCTACTATTAATACGCTACCCTGCTGCATTCGTGGTAGCACCAATAACAGTGAATCACGGATACTCTCGTAAAAGTCACCGTCTAGAAATGCAAAAGCGATCGAGTCAGGTATGTCAGCAGACGTAAGGTCCTTAAACCAGCCTTTGTGAATGGTGGGTGGGTATAGCCCGGCCTTGTGAAATTGCCATATAAACTGCTTTTTGCTGGCAGTCAGTGCGCCAGCCTGAAACTGATCCCCTGCACTGCTTGCATCATGAACGGTTTTTTGGGGTAGACCCGCAAATGAGTCATAGACGTGAAACTCGCGTTTGTCATTGTAGGCGTCAAGCAAGCGACGGATAAAGATACTGGTAGTGCCTATATAACATCCAAACTCCACGATACTTCCATCTAGTTTCGATTGCACACCTTCAAGTGCGGTTAGAATGATCCGCAGTTGGTTTATGGTAACCTGATCAGATATGAGGGGGTATTTAACGAGCAGTTGGTCGGTGTACATGTACGCTAATTATAACAGTGTAGCCTCGGGGAGTTCATCCCAATTGGTGGTGTACTGTGGGCTTATGAGGCGGGTGCGTGGTTGCCAGTTTTTGCTTAGCATTTCAGCGGCAAATTGTATTGTTCCCTTGCCGTGACGGTGGTTTATGGTATCAAGGGCACTCATTTTGCGAGTTGATAACTCGTTTGATGAGAGGTTGACTGTTCCGAGCAGGTCGGCTTGCAGGTTTGCTTCGGGCACAAAATCATATAGCATTACATCGGCTCGGTGGTAGTCTAGGTTGCGATAATTACTAGCCAGCAGTTGTATCAGCTGGCTGGCTATAGTACCGGTATCTGCGGTAGGCGTGTGAAACCGCGCTGATTTACTTACTTGCTGATAGCCGGGCTTATGATAATTGGTGTTCAGTGTCACTGTTGCTTGGTAGGCGAGTTGGTGCTCACGTCGCAGAGCGGCTGTTGCTCGTGCGGTCAGGTTTGCCACGGCCGCCTCTATGACGTGAAATTCACGCGTGTCTTCACCAAACTGGCGGCCGCGCGTAATCATCTTTTGCGGCTTGGATGTACGTTGAATTGGTAGGCAAATAGTGCCATTCAATTCTGCTACCATTTGACGGCCATGAATACCTAGAAGTTGTTGCGCGCGCTGTGGACTGAGCCGGCTAAGATCATACGCGGTGTGTACTCCGTCCGCCTTAAGCTTAGGCGCTAACTTCCGACCGACACCCCATATGTCTTGTACTGCAGTCCCCTTGAGTACGGTTGACAGTACTGGTGTTTCTTGAGCGAGGTGAGACGAGGGTAAAAGGCTGGGATATTGCTTGGTGTGTTTTTGATCGTTGCCTAGCAGCGGGCCTGACTGATCGGGCGTGTTAGTAAGCGAAACGACACCGCCGGTATCGGGATGTTTTTTAGCCCAACGATTGGCGACTTTGGCGAGCGTTTTGTTTTTAGCGATGCCTATGCTGACTGGTATGCCGATATTTTTAAGTATATTTGCACGCACCATAATGCCCCAGTTCTGAGAGTTGTCTATGTTTAGTTCACTTATGTCCAAGAATGACTCGTCGACACTGTAGACTTCTAGGTGGGGTGTGATGCTGGTCAGTAAAATAGTAATACGTTCACTTATATCACCATAAAGTCCAAAGTTCGCAGAAAATGCTAGTACCCCGTTCTGTTTGAAAAAATCGCGGAATTTAAAATGAGGAGCCCCCATAGGGATACCAAGGTCTTTAGCTTCTTGGCTACGGCTGACAGCACAGCCGTCATTGCTGCTGAGCACTACTATAGGCTTTCTTTCGAGCTCTGGTCGGAATAATCGCTCGCAACTTGCAAAGAAGTTATTGCAATCTATGAGCGCGTACATGCTCGTCCTGTGCGCAACGTTATGTAGTGTGTGTGAGGTATGCACTGCACAATGGAGCTCCGTGCTATGTGCCGCGAGGGTGAATTATAGCTGCTACGGTACCCCAGATATTTTGTTGGGTAGATCGCGTAAACAGGGATAGCATGAATTCGCCACTTTCTTGCCACCAAACCACTAAATCATGCTTGTGAGGTGTGATGGCCCGATCTATGACTGCTATGTCACCGTCGAAGACGCCGTGATCATGCCAGTGGTGTCCGCGTATGCGGAAGAAATATGTGCTACTGGGATGACGTATGAGTAGCTTGTCGAGGCTGAGCGGTTGGCTAGTGCGTTCAGTGGCCGGGTTTGGGAATCCGGCATGGATCGCTACAGAGCTATCCATATTGACGGTGTCACTCTCATTTAGCTCATCCACAGGACGCCACCTTTCCAGATTTGCTGTTCCGTGCGCGTGTCGCAGAGCTTCTCGATAGACTGCCGGGTTGTGTGTACTGGATGTTGCATAAAGTCGCGCGGAATTTCCAAAGTAGTGGCTATGGCGCCTGGAAAATATGCTTGTATGCGATGTAACTCCTCTACTCCGTGTGCGCGCTTCATTAGCACACCCCTTTCGTACCGAGTAGTGTCCATTTATTGCCGTTTTGTCGCAGGCGGTAAGTCTGTCCATCATGCGCACTCATGTCGAATAGATGAACGGCTCTATTGCCTCGGTGCACCAAATAACGCAAGCCGTTGCGGAATGTCACCGCTTCGCCTTTGTATTCTATCTCACGGGGAAATGTTTTCATTTCGCGCCCAGCAAAGTAGTATGCGTTTACGTTGACAGGACTGTTGATTGTGTTGGTCATAAAGAGAATCTCCTACAAATTCAGGCCTTCAGACTATGCTAGCCCGAGGGTTCTGTCATAAGTTAATTATCAAGAGAGCCGTGTACTCGTGGTCGAGACCGGGAACGGAATATGTAGGAAGGTTTTTGTGATAGCAACATGCCGTTCGCAAGTTTGCAATCCGTATAAAAAACCTGAATGTATAGTAAGGCGCACAGTGACCGAAGTATGATTGCCAGGTAATAAGTCTGTGGGGTAAAGTGTTGCGATTGAAGGCTCGCACGCAACCAGTCCTCACATGGCTGTTAGGTACTATACGAGCCATGTCGTGGAAAAACAAGCCATATATTTATTTTCCGGCGTGGCGTCATGGCCGTACGGTTACGACTTTTTGGTGTTACTTGACTGTGCAGACTGGCCAATTGTCAGGGTATAGTTTTACTGCTTCGCCGGGTAGGTGCGCAATATTTACGGGCGGTTCTTATCGGCTGCGGGACGATGACCGGGCCACCATACTTTGTAACCCAGCAGTGCAGCAACTGATGTGACTAACAGCGGCGCAATACAGAACGCTGCCAGGACGATACCAAACGCAACGGCAAATCCAAGCTGGCTAAGCAAACTGATTCCGGCCAGTGCTAATGAACCGAATGTTCCGGCAAGGATCAGCCCGGCACTAGTAACGGTAGTGCTGCTATGTTCTATAGTCAAGTCAGATGCTTCGTGCGGTTTGAGGCCACTACGAACTTCTTCGCGCAGACGCGTCATAGTCAATATATTGTAGTCTGTGCCTATGGCCACTACGAATATGTAAACCATAATTGGTATGAAGAATATCAATCCGGGTTGCCCGTCGATACGCTGAAACAGGTATACAGTACCGCCTAATGTGGCGGTAAAGCCGAGTGCGGTGCTTACTAATAGGTACAGCGGTGCTAATACGCTACGTAACAACAATGTCAAAATTACGAAGATGACGATAGCTGCAACTGGCAGTATGACGGCCAGGTCACGGTTAACCGCTGAGCGTACATCTACAAATGCAGCACTCTCACCGTTTACGTAGACTGTAGTGCCAGCTGGCGCGGCTGCTCGAGCTGTTGGACGGAAGGTGTGCTGCACGAAGTTAAGTGTACTGGTGGACTCTGGATCGCCAGGAAGTAGAACGGTTATTGCGGCGGTCTTATGACCTGTAGCATATTGTACTGAGCCAGCGTGTTTAACGCCCGGCACAGCGTACACAGCTTTACTAACGGTAGCTACTTGAGCTTGGGTAAGTGGCTTCTGCGAAGTTATAATGACTTGTGTCGGAGAAATGGCGCCCGCAGAGAAGAGTTTAGAAACTTGGTGGTAAGTCCTGGCGGCTTCGGTGTTTTGTGGTTGTTGGCTGACAAAGTCGTAGTTGGTCTTAAGCTGTGGATATCCAGTGGCGAGCGCTACGAGCAGGACTAGGGAGATGGCAGCGACTATGGCGGGCCGGCGGGCAACGATGTGGCCGATCCGCTTAGACATCGTTCCTTCCGGTTGTTTTTGCCAGGACTTAGAAGGCCAGAATATTTTGGGGCCTATTACTGCGACGATGGCTGGAATAAGTGTGAGGACAGCTAACAACATGATGAGTACACTGATAACCAGTCCTGGCGCTAGGTTTTTAAAGATACCAAAATCAGATACGCCTAAAGCAGCAAAGGCGGCGGCTACTACTAGTGCGGCTGACAATATAGCTTCTCCTGCGCGACTGAGTGCAAAAGATATGACATTGAGACCTCGTGCGCCTGTACGTAGACGTTCACGGTAGCGGAAGAGCAGGAATAACGTATAATCGGTGCCGATACCGAACAGTACCACGGTGTATAGGATACTTAGTTGATCACTAATCTTGAAGTTAAACGTTTTGGCCACTAGTGCAATTATTGATTGCGCTAACGCGTATACTAGACTGACGGCTAATACTGGTGCAAATGCAGCAATGGGGCTACGGAAAATAATTCCTGGCAGTATGATAACCAATGCAAAAGTTGCAATAGTAATGATTTTTGTTGCGGTAGTAAACGAGCTGCTGCTATCTGCGCTCAAAGCAATGGCGCCCGTGAGTCCCGTTTTTAGCCCAGTCCCGGAAAATACCTGGTGTACCTTAGCGCGGATGGCTTTAATAAGTGCAACGTCGGCTGTACCGCCTGTAGGCTTGCCTGCGATAACAATTTGTACCATTTGTGCTTTGCCGTTCTTAGAGACCATTCGCGGCGAGGTGTGAACGGCGGTAATCGGTTTAGGGTGGTTGGCATTGAATTGCTGGGCTATTGCCTGGATCATTATCTTATTTGCCGGTGTCAAGGTACCGCCATCTTTACGCTGTACCAGCAGTATTTCTACGTCGTTTTTGGATTGTGGAAAGGCTTTGTTAGCAATCTTTTGGGCTTGGACCGACCTGTATTTATTTGGCAAAAAGCTAGTCTGGTTGCTGCTGGTGACGCTGCTTAGTTTTGGGGAGAATAAGGTAATAAGTATTCCTGCTATTACCCATATGGCTATTACCCACCACCTGTTTCGTACTATGAAATTCCCAAGTTTATTCAACACGTGCTTATTGCGCTCCTGCCGGCTTTAGTATTATTAGTTTACCTACTAAACTATAAAGCAGACAGCGCATATGGTCAATGCGACTGTTCGCATAAGCGCTACTGTTGGTAATGAGGCATAGAAAGCTAAAAACGGGTAGGTGTAGAGATCAGTACTTGATCAATTCTCTGATGGGTATTGTGGCCAATTATATTTTTAAATGATTTAAAAAGTCGACCAGTTCTTTTGGGGTGATCTCAGCTTTTACTAAATAGCCATCAGCTTGCTGCTCAATGTCAGCGCGGACGTCGTCACGCTGCTCAAGGTTGGTCGTGATGATAATCTTAGCGTGCATCTTTGGTGTCTTCGCCGGGTTCCGTAATGTACGGAGCACTTCTATACCGGTGATGTTCGGAATCATCAAATCAAGCAAAATAATGTCGTATGCATCAGTCTGGGCTGCAGCCATGCCTTTTTGCCCGTCTAGCTGGACATCTACTTGGTACCCGGCTTTCGTGAGGGCTCTTGCATAGAGCTCACTTATAAAATGCTCATCCTCTATACAGAGTATGCGTTTTGCGGTTGTTGTATTTGGCTGCATATAGCTATTTTACCATGCGATTAGTCGCGGTAGAGCGAGTGATTTTTAATCCAGCCGTGAGCGTTGCGGGTTAAGCTTGGGTTACCTAGTTCTTTACCATTCTGTTGTAGTTCAGAGAATGGCAATACGGTGAATGTAAACGTGCTGCCCTCGTCTACCTTACTATTCACGGTAATCTGCCCGCCATGTGCATCGACGATGGCTTTGCTTAGGTATAATCCCAGGCCGGTACCGCCAATCTGTGCTCTGTTACGATGGTTGCGATAGAATTTGTCAAATATATGGGGCAGAATACTGGAATCGATCCCAAGGCCAAAATCTTTTACGCTAGTTTCGACTTGCCCTGTTTTGTTCAGCCTGGAGGTGACATAAATTTCGCTGGTACCTTTGCTGTACTTAATAGCATTGTCGAGTAGATTAGCGAGTACCTCATAAATACTATAGCGATCTACCCCCACCGGTGGCAGATCCTGTGCTATGTCGGTCTTTATGGTGATGCCGCGCACATTGGCACGGAGATACAGGTCATCTACCACTGTCTTGATAACCTGCTCCCAATCTTCTTTATGCAATTGTAGTGTAAGCTGGTTGTCCTCTATCTTTGCCACATTTAAGATATTGTCAACAAAGCCTGAGAGTTGCTGTGCGGAAGCATTCATCTTTTTCATGAATTCTTGGAGTTCACCAGTTAGACTCGGGCCGAGTTCCTCGTCGAATACCTCAATGTACCCTCGAAGCAGCGTAAGGGGTGTTCGTAGCTCGTGTACGCCAAGTGCCACAAAGCTCATCGCTTGGTCGTCTTGCGCGTACACCTCCGTGTGGTCAAAAAGTATAAGGAGCGTTTCATATCCGAGCGGATTATCTTTGTTGTAATAGCCGGCTAAGTCAAATAGCAAGCTATCGCCCTGACCAGGTAACCCGATTCGTACGTGTTCCCATTTATGGTTGGCGGTTGCAGTTTGGTTTTTCGATCGCTTAAGCCAAGATGACAAGGTGTCTTCGTTCTGAAACGACATGTCAAGGGCGGTATAGGCGTTCTTGCCGATTAGGTCTGCAGCAGCTTCGCCCAGATATTTGTTTGTGGCGTCATTGGTATAGACTATAGTTTCATCTTTGTCGAGTACAATTAATGGCAGTGGTAGGCTGTTGGCGACAAAGTTGGCACGTAGATCGTAGGTGGCCTTTTTGTTAGTTTTTTCTACGTTTTGTATAACACTAGTAAGCTGGTACAAATTATTAGTAAGGTTAGTAATAATGTCACGACCGAATGTGTAGTCTGTGGGGCTGGGTGCAGGTTCTGGTGTGCCATGAGGTGAAATGTGATGTATGGCTTTCCAGAGTGCCGTTATCGGCTGCATAAGGTGTGCTTCACCGATATGGCTTATAAGTAGTGAGTTGAGTAATCCGACTACAGCAAGGCCTATTACTATATAAAGAGTCGGTAAACCTGGATGATAGATGCGTGCTACCAGCCAAACGCCCACTAGTAACATATTCTCTGTGAATACTATGAGAAAAAGGTATGATCGAGCTTGATGGCGAAGTTTGCTTAAGAAGTCCATAAACGTATTAGTGCGTTTGCCGTTGGTTAGTTGTAGCTTACCTCGTTTGTGTTTGCAACGGCGGTAATCCATGTTTGGCCGGGGTCGAGCGGTAGCGGTTGGCCGTTTGCTGCACTGAACGATAATGATCCGGTCCTGCTGGGCTTATTCCATGTTCCCACGGTAAGCGTACCGTTCTGAAAAACATAGGCATTGCCACTGCCGGTAACGGCATAGTCAGAGTAATATGCGCCAGTAGAGTCGAGTGAGCCACGGCTATATGGCACTACCATTGCTATGACCACTTTTGGAGATAGTTGTTTGCCGGTATTGGCGTCAACTTGCGGCGTGCCGTACTCGCTACGGTTATAGCTGTTTGTTGTAGCATCGTAAGTGTAGCTAGGGTTATAGTAGCGATCTGACAAGTACAAGCTAATATTTGTAACGGTGGGATTCGTACTAGGCGTAGCTTTTCCGCGGGTGAAGCCGGTATAGAAGCTGGAGTAGCCCAACTTAGATTCCAGCTGGTTTAGCGTATTTATACCGGTATAGACATTGTGCGGAGCTAGCCTGCTGCTTATGCGATGGTAGTACCCGCCGTAGTAAAATTGATTCAGATCCTGCACGTTCCATGCTTTGATGTCGCTGAGCGCCACGGGGCTGCCACCAACATGTGCGTAGGCGGCATCAAAACCCATAGCCCACTCGATAAAGTATGGTCGGGCGCTACGAATCGGGCCGACGTTGGTGGGTGTAGTGTCCTGATAGAGCGCCATAAAACGCGTGACACCACCTTCTGCAAGTGCCTCAAATACAACACCAGCCTGACTCAGGCCGCTTTGTGGACGTGCTGCTAGGCTATTTTCTACCATGACGGCCGTTACGGGACGTTGGTTTATGCTGGCGCTTGCTACAGGCAAGCCAGTCAGGGTGCTGTAGATGGTTTTTGGGATTGGTTTTGGCACGTTCGTGGCAATAGGCCTCTGGTGGTGTGTAGGTGTTTGCTTGGAATGTGTTAATACCCAACCAGCAATGCCGCCTGCGATGAGTATTAGGAGCACTCCACAGAGGACTATCTGGGTGCGGGTGTGTGGCAACCAATGTCTGGCACCTTTAGGTGGCTCGTGGTGTACTATCGTTGGTACTGGTGCGGGCGTGTCGGCCGCGGCTATTTCTTCCGGAGTTTTGAAGGAGGGATCGATGACTTTAGCCTGTTCATGCAGTGGAAGTCGTGCAGGTATTTCGAGTGGCTCAATATTCTTGTGGGTTCGTCTTTGCAGCGGCTCTGGCGGTGTCGCATCGTCTGTCATAGAGTTTTACCTCGCTCCATGTCGCAAGGGTCGTTACGATATATACGCATATGTATATTGTAGCAAATTGCTAATGATTAGCTAAAAAAGAGTAGATTACCTGTCAACCTCATGCTAAAACGTTAGCATTGTTCAAACAGGTATTGGAATGATTAAGCAGCAAGCTTTATGATTACAAGAGTGAGTCAATAGTTTGACTAATTCGTCTAAGCGTTACGTCAGGCCCTAGAACGCTTAGGGTGTCGGCAAGACCGGGGCTGAACGGAGCCTGAGTGCTGGCGATACGAATGAGGCTGAAGAGTACACCGGGTTTTTGACCGGTTTGTTCTAGCAGCCCATTGAGTCGTTGAGTAAGATCTTCAACGCTAAAATTGCTTTGCCCTAGGCTGACGTGCGCGTGTTCGAGGAGTTGCTTGAGTTCGGTGCGTTCAAGTTTCTTAAGCTGCTTGTTGTTGTCGATAAGCTCCATATGTATAGGCAGATCAACGAAGAAAAACTCGGTGAGTGCTGGTATCTCAGCAAAATATTTCAGCCGCTCCTGAATGAGTCCGAGTACCCGCTTTTTATACGTGTCGTCGTAGCCGGCAGAACTTTTGGGCCAGAATTCCCTACTCCGGTCATAGAGCTCATCAATGTTGAGCGAGCGGATCCATACGCCATTCATCCATTGCAAGCGATGTTCATCGAATCGTGCACCACTACGTTGAACGCGCTCTATTTTAAACTTAGCAATGAGCTCAGCGCGCGTAAAGATCTCCTGCTCAGTACCATCGTTCCAGCCAAGTGACGCAATAAAATTCACCAAAGCTTCGGGCAGAAAACCGTCGCGGACGTAGTCAAGCACATCTTTAGCACCGTCGCGTTTACTGAGCTTTTTTTTGCCATCTGGTCCCATGATATGAGGCATAGTGGCAATGATTGGTGGTTCAAAGCCAAGAGCTTCGTACAGGTTAAGGTAATTAGGAGTGCTGGCTAGAAACTCTTGTCCGCGGATGACATGGGTGATTTGCATTTCGTAATCATCAATAACGTGAGCGAAATTGTAGGTTGGGTACCCGTCACTTTTTATGAGAACGAAGTCGTCAATAACCTCGGGGCCGGTCCTGAGACTGCCCATTACAGCGTCGATACGTGTGTAAGCCCTAGGAGTGCTCTTAAATCGCAGAGGTGCAGTTCCATCCCATGCGGGTGGGTTCTCGGGCCGGTGGTTGCGATATAGGAATGGGCGCTTTTCTTTGCGGGCTTGTTCGCGGAACTCCTGTACTTGTTCGGGTGTATATGGGTCGGCGTATGCTTTGCCGGCATCAATAAGGACTTGCGCCCAATCTTGATAGCTGGATAGGCGCTCACTCTGTGTGTATGGTGCAAATTGACCGCCAATATCGGGGCCCTCGTCGTATTCTAAGCCTAGTGTTAGAAGGCTGCGTATCAGATGTTCCCGGGCGCCAGCTACCTCCCTTTTTTTATCGGTGTCTTCAAACCGTAGTATAAATTGACCGCCAGTCTGCCGAGCAATAAGCCATGCAAAGAGTGCGGTCCGGATACCGCCGACGTGCAAAAAGCCAGTCGGGCTGGGCGCAAAACGAGTGCGAACAGGTTTCATTATTGATAGTATGCCACAACAGAGGTAAAACAGCAATTGCCTTAGGTATTACCGTAGCTTAAACGTTACTAACGAGTGACTTTACCTGCGAATCGCTGAGTGCGCTGGTGCCACTGACGGTGTACCATTTGCCATTAGCTACCCATGTTGCGCTAGTGTTACTGAAACGATAAACGGTGACGTTATGCGCTTGTAACGTGCGGTAATCAGGATTTCCACTAGCGCTGGTGGCACTAATACTCGCGATCATGTCGCTGCCGGACATGTTTGTGTTGGTTTGCGTGAGTTCATAGTTGCCCGAGATATTACGAAACCCGATATAGAGCTGGTCGTTGCCGGCGTGAACTCCGTTATATGCAAAACCAGCCGCTCTGAAATTAGGCATGTTCGTGCTGATACCCGCTTGTATGCTTGCTACGCGGAACTGTAACCCGGGTGTGTTTTGGTAGATGCCAAATCCGACGATAACAAGCAGCGCAAGCGTACCAGCTGTCATGCTGGCAATATGAAAGTGTACCTGTTTACGAAAATGTTTGCGGTGTGTGTGAACGTCAATGTAATTAGTGGCGTTAGTGATCGCGTGTTCAAACATGTCGATTGGCTTATCAACGGTAACTGTTGGCTTTGGGGTTAACGCAGCAGTAGATGGTATGTTTCGTTGCACATCAGGGGACGGCTTCACATCTATTGGCGTAAGCTTTGGATGGACTATTGGATTGGTCGTTACGGTATGGCGGGCGACGTATGGACTCCGGGCCGTTTGCTTTGCCCGCGCTAAGCGTGCATTGTCGACGGTGCTGACAGACGACTTCACGGTAATTAGATCTGGGACAGCGTGCCGTAGCACACCGACAGGGTTTGCTTGTTTACGCAGACTAGGCTGTGGACGTTGCACTGCCGATCGCATGAGTGTTAGCGAAGCTTGTGTTGATCGGGATCTAGTGTGGTTAACCGTGCCGTGTAGAGCGGTAAGCTTATGCTTACGGTACTCATCCGCGGCGTTACGCGACGTATCGTTGTGCTGTGGGGTGTGAGCGTGCGCATGATTCAATGTCCGCTTTTTTTGGTGAGCTAAACTACTACGCTGAGCAGTGCCAACTGAGATGACTTGCGGTGCATGTGCATGTGCATGGTTGATAGCTCGTTGCGTTTGAATTGTGAGGCTCGGTGTAGCTTGTATGGCTATGGTCTTTGCTGCTTGTGGCGTGTGTCTCTTAACGGTTACGGCATGGCTTGAAGTGGTTGGAGACTGTTTCGGTGTGATATGCACAGTAACCTTTTCGGTTGCCGGGGGGATCGCTGGTCTTGGAGTGGTAGTACGGCTCCGAAAGAGGTTGTCTGCCGTGTGATCTGTATTATCTGTATTATTTGGCAACGATACAGTAGAGCCAAGTAATGACCCTGTAGTTGCGTCATAAAGTTGCCCGTTAACCTCGATAGTATTTTTACGTTTCATTAGCGTTTTCTATCACGTACTATTTAAATAGTAACGCGTGTGTCCGGTAAAACGCAAGCGGAATGACACACAGTAGCCCTCCGGCACTAACTGCGGTATACTGAGGGGGATTCCAGATTCCCCGTTGGCCAGACTGGTAGACCTGTGGTGTCTCCGTACGCGTATTCTCCTGACGGTACGATCTATAGGAGCAGAAGCGTAAGGTGTGTAATGTATGTCTGCAGTCAGCCTGTACAATGAATAGTGGAATCTTTTGAGGATGTAGCAATATGGATTTTCTGGACCCAAACTATGATCGCGGCGCCCGAATAAAGTTACTGTTAGGCTATTGCCTAGTCAGTCTAGCAATTGGCATAGCAACATTGGTCTTGCTCTACTGGTCATATGGATACAATATTGATCAGCAGGGTCAAGTGGCGCAGAATGGTCTGCTATTTGTTGCGAGCCAACCGAGCGGCGCTTCAATTTATTTGAACGGCCAGCGTTATGCTAGTAATACTAATACGCGTGTGACAACTGAAGCAGGCAGCTATATGCTCAAGATCGCTGAAACGGGATACCGTTCCTGGGAGCGTCCGATCGTGGTTGCTGGCGGTGACGTGCAGGACTTTACATATCCGTTCCTATTCCCTCGTACTCTCAAGACGACTGCTGTGTCGCAGTTTAAGACCGACCCCTCCCTTGCTACACAGAGTCTTGACCAGCGCTGGTTACTCTTGGCCTATGCAAGTGATAGTGGGACATTTGCTGAATACGACATGAGCAACCCTGCCAAGCCGGTTGAAGCCACTATAAGTGTACCAGCCAGTGATTTTACCTCAGGGACGGGCGCCCAGCAGTGGAAGCCGATAGCCTGGGCTTCCGATAACCGGCATGTACTATTACTGCACGATTATACTTCAGGTTCTGGCGTCCAGCATGAATACATTTTATTTGACCGCCAAACGCCAAGTAAGTCGGTGAACCTGACGACTGCACTCAAGCTGAGCCAAGCTGATACGATTAGTCTATACAATGGTGACCCTAGCCAGTTTTACGTATACAACGCGACCCATCAAACGCTGCAACATATTAATGGCACTACCGACGTGAGTGAGCTGGAGCATGTGCTTGCATATAAGACATATGGGAGCGACGTGATTCTGTATGCCACTAACTATTCACCTACGGGCAAAACAACGTTAAAGCAAGTCAGTATTGTGTTGCAGATGGGGCAGAAGACGTTTACATTACGTACATTGCCGTCGACTGGTAATGCTAACTATATGTTGGATTTGGCACAATATAGTGGTGATTGGTATGTGGCAATTGCATCAACAACCAGCCCGACGATATATATATACAAGAACCCACAGCAAGAGACGACCATTGGTTCAGATGGCTATCCTGCTCCATGGCGCAGAGTAGCTTTGAACAACCCGTCATATATGTCATTCTCAGCAAACGATCAGTTCTTATTGATGGAAAGCGGCCAAAATTTCTTGGTGTATGATTTTGAGAATGATTCGCATCGTCAATATCAAACCACGCAACCGCTAGATAAACCACAAACTCACGCAACGTGGATGGACGGTTACAGGTTGGAATATGTTAGCCGTGGCAAGCTGTTTGTCTTTGATTATGATTACTATAATCAACAAACGCTCGTTGCTGCCAACCCTGCGTTCTTGCCATTTTATTCAAATAACTTCTCATATCTTTATACGCTGGAACAGGTTGGCACCACACATAACTCTGAGCCATTATTGGCTAGTACGCCGCTGGTCGTTAAGTAGTAGCCGATCTGTCGGTGTATCCGTGGTCTGACGGCTGCACGCTTCATATGTTGCCGGAGTTCTTTTTAGTATCTGTGTATTGGTGCTGTAGCCGTTGTATTGTGCGAAGCCGATTAATGGTAGGCTGAGCTATTTCCAAAATTCTAGCCACTTGACGAACTGATCCCACATTGTAGGACCATTACTTGCCAATTGGGCTGGTTGACCAGTGTTAGTGGTGGCAGTTGCAGCGCTATTGGTAGATGGGCTTGGGCTAATTTGCTGTCCCCACAATACGAGTCGATTCGTACTAATGCCGGGTGGATCACAGGTGATCAGTGTTGCAGTTGCCTGCTTGCCTCTCGTTTCGTTGATGACACCTACATCGCTCGGCGGCACTATTTGCCGGGCGAATACACGGTAGGCATACACTTTACCACCGTACGTGATGTAGAACAGATCTCCAGTAGTTACATCGTGTAGTAATGTAAACGCAAATTTATACTTACCATTGTTAAAGATGTTTCCTGATGAGTGGCCAAAGTAGGCTGCATTACCGTTTTGTCCGGGCATAGCGGTATTTGGGTAGTGCACAACCCCGTTCTTCAGACCGTTCTCGACAACTGTCTCGTTGTAACTACGTACACTGAAATTCAAAGGAATTTGAATATTAATCTTGGGGACTGTCACTGACGGAGGCGCGTTCGTTGGCGCAGTGTCCGTAGTGAGAATGATCGGCGTGCTGCTGACGTTACGGCTTGGCTGTATGAATGGTGCAATAATGTACTCATTGAAAAAAGTGAATAAAAACACTATAAGTACGATTGCACCGCTCGCTAGCCCAAATCCTAGCGACTGCAAGTGATGTTTGGCGGTAAGTTTACCATTAGCGCTTACTGTATTGGCGATTTTTTGCTTGATGTGGCGCGTTGCCTGACTATCGAAGCGTGGTTTCTTAGAAGATGATTTTGGTTGTGGAGGCGCCTTGCTAGTGTGGTCAGCTATAACTATTCCCTGCTCGTCTGAGGGCGTGTTAAAGCCTGTCGATGCGGGTACAAGCGGGCTTTGAGCAGGTTGTTGTTTCTCAAAAAGTTTTTGGTATGGTGTGTGTTGATTGGCGGCATAGAATTCCTGCCAGACCTCATGCTTCTCGTCATCGGTTAATGTAGTGTAATAGTGGTGCCAGGCGGTCTGAATCTCTGCCAAGCTTTTCCCTGATTTACTGAGTGTCTGCATATACTGCTGGTGCTTACTCAATATCGGTTGGGTTTGTGTTTTGGCAAGCTCCTCAGTGGCGTCTGGTTCTTGGCCATATACCCGCGAAACTTTGGTGCGTATAAGCTCTACGGCCGGATTGTCTGCCGAATCGCTTGCGGAATCATTGTCAGGTAAAAATAAAGAATTGTTGCTCATCATGGGTGCGCTTTGCGTGATAGAAATGTCGGTTACTTTATTATTATGACATTAGCACGAGCGCAAATATATTATCAGTACGAAAGAAGATATGAGCGAGTGCCTATTTCCTTTCGTGCTTCCAGTATAGTACAATACACCCCTGATAGCCTACGTGGACATTTACAATTTTCAGTTTTCGCCAGTATTGGCGTATGTGGGCGAGTGGCGGAATTGGCAGACGCGCTAGACTCAAAATCTTGTGAGAGTAATCTCGTGAGGGTTCAAGTCCCTCCTCGCCCACCATGTTGCAGCAACTATAGGCGTACCTCTGTGGGTACGCTTTTTCATTATCAGCTTAAACTTTGTTGCGTGAATAAAGAATGATAATTCTCTGACGTAAATCACAGGAGTGCTTTTTACGCGCATCTAGGATGTCAGTACAATCGAAGTGCTTAATTCTCCAATGGGGATAGCCTTTGTATCCAGCTTCAAACCTGTCAGAATGTCTGCTATTCATTTTGGTAAGTCCAGCATATCCAATACTAT
Organism: bacterium; assembly: GCA_021851735.1. Lineage (GTDB taxonomy): Bacteria > Patescibacteriota > Saccharimonadia > Saccharimonadales > UBA4665 > JAJZCD01. Next base: position 38,707 of record JAJZCD010000001.1, read on the forward strand.
TGGCCGGCTCAAGCCGTACGACATTGACCATTCATGCAGGGTATCTGCCAGATAGAGGTAAGATCTAGGTTTGTTTGTATTGATTTTGAGTGATGAAATTATGAGTCCAGCTATGGGCCGTACGAATCTTCATGACAATGATTGCGAGAAACACTGAAAATATGATGTAGCATACTGACACGGAGAAAAATCTGAAGTCTAATAGTAATAGAGTTAAGAAGGAACGAGGTGCTTTGAGAAAGATAAGACTGCTCTTCACGGTTCTTGTGTCACTTGGTAGCGCCTGCGCACCACTAGGTGCCAAGTATGTACACGCTGCCAGTACTAACCTTATAGCAAACCCCTCCGTTGAGACACTCGACAGCTCGGGAAACCCGGTGAACTGGACCCCCAATACCTGGGGTACGAGCGCGACTACGTTAGCGGTAACGCATGATGCACACAGTGGCAATAATGCGCTGAGTGTTGTGTCGACATCACGGAGTAGCGGTGATGCCAAGTGGATGCCTGATCCAGTTACAGTGACTAGTGGGCAGACCTATACGTATACCGATTACTCTAAGGCATCGGTCCCTACACAATTGGATGCAGCATATACTGATTCATCTGGCACTGTGAGCTACTATTACCTTTCGACAGTACAGCCAAGCACTAATTGGCAGAAGAATGCGGTTGATCTAACAGTGCCAGCTGGTGAAGTGAAAGTGGCGGTATTACATATCCTGCCAACGACAGGCACACTGATTACTGACGATTTTAGTTTGTCGGCCCAAGCGCCCCCACCGACTAGCGGAAACTTGATAGCTAACCCATCCATGGAAATTGCGAATGGGTCAGCTCCAGCCGACTGGCAGACTGATCAGTGGGGTACCAATACTGCTAAGTTTTCATATGTCACTAACGATGGGTACACCGGTTCGGCGAGCGTAAAGGTACAAATTACGAGCTATAGCAGCGGGGATGCTAAATGGTATTTTAAGCCTGTTGCCGTGCAACCAGACACTACGTACACGTATAGTGATTATTACAAATCGACGATAGACAGCAGAGTAGTTGTGCGTTTTGATGATGGCAGTGGTAATTATACATATATTGAGCCGGCTGACCCGGCTCCTGCTAACAACTGGGCGCAGGCATCTGCGACCTTTACGACCCCAAGCAACGCAAAATATGTAACGGTCTTGCACCTTATATCTGCCTTGGGTACGCTGCAGACCGATGATGCGTCTCTAGTGGCTGCGCAAGGAGGTCCTACGGCTGGCAATCTATTCAGTAACCCCTCACTGGAGACGCCGGACCCGACGAATGCTAACTTGCCACTCGGCTGGCAGCACGGTGATTGGGGTACCAATACTGCCGCTTTCGCATATTCAAACGATGCACATACTGGGAACCGCAGCGTGACCATACAAATGAGTAACCGATCGAGCGGCGCAGCGTATTGGCATACTACTAACCCTCTACCGGTTATGGGTGGACAGCTGTATGATTTCACTGACTATTATAAGTCGAATGTGCCGACTGAAATCGATGCTGATGTTACCATGAAGAATGGCAGCACGCAGTCTCTCTATGTCGGTTCGCCATTTGCCAGTCCGAATAGTTGGACAAAGTTTGAAACTCAATTTACCGTGCCAGCGAATGCAGTTTCAATAATGATATATCATGACATATTCTCAGTTGGATACTTGACGACAGATGATTATAATTTAAGCAGCTTCTCATACCAGGGATTCAAACGACCGCTTGTGAGCATTACTGACGACGATGGGTTCTCTAATTTCTACACGAATGGGTTGCCGGTATTACAAAAATATGGCTTACCGGCGACTGCCTATATTATTTCGAGCTACGTTGGTTCGCCAAATTTCATGTCGGCCGCGCAAGTGCAGGGTCTCCACCAAGCGGGAGTAGAGATAGGGTCTCACTCAGTTGATCATGCAGATCTCTCCACATTGAGTGCTAGCCAACAAGACGCTGAGCTTAAGAATTCGCAGGCAACGTTACAAGGCATACTCAATGGGACTCCCGTGACTGATTACGCTGCTCCATATGGGGCGTATAACCAGCAAATTGTTACTGATGCTCAGAAGTATTATCAGACATATCGTGGGGTTATGAGTGGTTATAACGCGAAGAACAACTTTGACCCCATGAACTTACAGGTACAGAATATTACGAGCAGTACAACGACAAGCGATATACAAAGTTGGTTACAAAAGGCCGCGGCAACCAATACGTGGCTAATCCTGGTATACCACGAAGTTTCAAACAATCCGTCCGATAGTACATACAATACGCCGCCAAGCGCTTTCGATGCGCAGATGGCAGCCATTAAACAGAGCGGCATTACAGTTGATACAGTTTCTCAAGCAACTCAAGAGATTGCGCCCCAGCTATAAAATCTTAAGCTGACGATACAGTGTACGCTGCAGTAGTAAGCGCTTCAAATGGCTTTGTGGGATTTTGTAACCACCATATGCTGGCTGCTACGGACGTGGTGGCTCGCCATACAGATGTTTCTGATGTATCAGGCGTAGTGCTCACCTGCCCGTTTACAGCGACGACGTAATGTCTCTGGTGATGTGTAATGATATTGAGTGAAAAGCGCTTGGTAAATTCGTGTAGTGTTTCGACTAGCTGTACGAGTTCCATCTCACTCGTAAACGCGTGCGGGAAATGTGCCGTATTGCCTAACCGGCGTAATTGCCCCATGGCTAGTACTAGAAGCGTGTTTGGCCTATGTAGTATAGCGAGTGGCTGCTGACAAAATGGATCAGCTGCATCCTTAGTGAGTGTAATGTGACCTCGATATTCATCTAGAAATCTTTCGAGTAGCACCGTCGTTTCGCTGTTACGACCAATGTCCCCTGGTAGTAACGTGCCGTCTGCCCTAGAGGCTAGCCCAAGCATGAGTGCGAGTGTGTCACGCGCAAAACTTCCACTGGGAGTGCTTGGTGCGAATATTGCTTCAGGAAAGATGTCGCTCACAACGCGCTGCATACTGCTCGGAAGCAAGACGGTGGCAACGCCGATACCAGCCTCGAGCGCGTCGCCATATGCATTAGCAGGCGCTTTAAACTCGTAGCCATTACCCCCGATTATTAGTAACGTACCGGCCTGCAGCTTGTTCTCAGGACGGCTCCATTCCAGCTCCGGGAATAGCAATGTCGTTTGTCGTAGCCAATACGTTCGCTCCATAGCTGTATTGTAGCAGGATTGCTGTATGTGTATCGATTGTTGGTAGCTACGTCGTGGTCTGGTTGTTGACGGTAGTACGAGTCTTCATATGGCTATATTTTGAGCAACTTCTAAGCTGCCAGCTGCAAGCTGGCTGGCACTCGGATTGCCGTGAGATTTTCCCTGGCAGATTTGTATGATTGTCTGAGCTGCTACTTCCGGTGAGCCATCTATGTTATGTACCCAGAAATGATCGTGCTTTTGAGATAATGACCACGTAAGGCTTTCAATTGCTTCGTCACGCCGAGCCTGGCGCTCAGGGTCATTGTGTGGAAACCGCATCGTAAAGCGTTCAAGCCATACGTCGGGGTCGCTAACAAGGGTTATAGTAAATGCGTTTCTGAAGCCTAGACGATGAAAGTTATCGATTAAGCTTGAGAATACGTCAGCTATATTAAACTCTGTTCGGTAGTCGTCTAGGGTTGTGTAGTACAAGAGGTGGGAATACGGGTTGATCGCATATTGTACTACCTTATGCCGTTCAATAGCTTTGCACACGCGGTGTAAATCCCTGTCGGTACGGGGGATGTAGACGTAACGTCCGGGTTCGTCGTCATCACGCGGATCTCGGCTAGTACGGTTACCAGTGACATGGAACCGTTGGCCCAGATTGACAATCGCATCCATAACGGTATTCTTACCTTCGCCGGTTGCGCCAACAAGCATAACAATGGTTTTGGATGCTAGCCTGTCGGCAATTGCCAGCTTTGGCTCATAGTTGTCTTGTGTTTGGTGTAGTTGATTGAGTTTTTGGAGTGTTTTGCCTGAGAACATTAATTGTTAATCCTTGTATAGTGATTGTACCAGATCTACGTATGCTTGGGGATTGTAGTGAAAATCGTCGTGGTCGCCAGGTAGATGAACTATCTGTAGCTTAGGGTTGTCATGCTGTAGCATGTCAAGATTGGGCGTGAGCCAGTCGTCGTGTTCGTTGCGTACAAGTATCACTGTCTGATCGTTGATAGCTTTAGCCAAATCAAACGTACGTGCTGCGCGTATAATGCGCAGCGTGCGTTTCGTCTCTGCAACGGCGTAATATATGCCCCAGAGATTGCGAATGAGCCAGACGTGGAACGGATATCCGTCCCGGTAAAACAGTAAGTTGCTACGTGAGCGGGCACGGACACGTCCCCAGATGGTTTTACCGGGCCAATATGGCGGGTCTACCATAACTACCTTTTGGCCTGGGTGTAGTTTCGGTATGTACATGCAACCGGCGGAATGTGCCAGCATAATATCAGCAGTATCAGCGTTCTGCACGACTGTGAACCCAGCACGGTGCAGGGCTCTTGTGAGCCGGGCGGTTGCGAAGTTTCCGCTCAGCACTCCGTGAAAAATTGTAACGTTCTTGCGCATGATGTTTTATGTGAGCTGGCGTATGATCGTGCGTATAAGACTTTGACTCTCATGTTCAGCCTGATGGCCACTGATTGTCCAAAGTAGCTCGCATTCTGGTAGACGTTGACTCAGTGTATAGGCAGTGATAGGCGGACAGACCATGTCATACCGGCCTTGTACGAGCCAAACTGGGTTTGTAAGTTGGTGTGCATTATTCAGTATGTAGTTATCAGGCATAAAACAGCGCTTCTGCATGTAGTGCATCTCAATACGGATTGGCGCAGGATCGTATTCGTCTATAGCTTCCGATGTGTGACGGTCGTCCAAACTTAGCACGTCACCCTCGAGCGTAGCATATGCGTAGCTGGACTCACGGGCGGCATCGGCACTGTCGCCCATGACGCGCTGGTAGTGGTACGTACCCGGGTCGGTACGGTGTGATTGGGGTGTAGCGGCTAGGTACCTGTCCCATGCGTCGGGGTAGAATGTACGGAACGCGCCCTTGTCGATCCAATCAATCTCGGCCTGTGACCCCGTAAAGAGACCACTCAGCACAAGTGCCTTAACGTGTTCGGGATGCTCAAGTGTGTATGCTAAGGCTAGGCAAGAACCCCATGAGGACCCGGTTACGATATATTGCTTGAGATTCAGGTGGTTGGTAATTTTTTGTATGTCCTCAATGAGCTTTTGAGTCGTGTTGTGCCTAAGCGATCCGTACGGGAGACTTTTACCGCAGCCGCGTTGGTCGAAAAATACCACTCGCTGTGTACGGGGATCGTATGGCAGCTTATGGCGATCACGTGACCGCCCGCCCGGGCCACCGTGCAGTGAGATTATGGGCGTTTTGACGGCTTTATTACCCCAGTCATGAATGTAGAGCGTGTGTCCGTCGCCAACGTCGAGGAATGTTTCGCGAATTGTGTAGGCATCAGGTGTCATAGATCTCTATCCTGTGTGTCTAGTGTGATGCTCACTGGGCAATGGTCAGAACCCATAACTTGCGGGTGGATCGCAGCTGCTTTGATGGCACTCCTAAGACGTGCCGAAGCTAAGAAGTAATCGATGCGCCAGCCAACATTACGTTCCCGGGACCGTGCGAAATGGCTCCACCATGTGTAATATCCCTTCCCCTGCTTGAATAGACGGAATGTATCAATAAATCCGGCATCTACAAAACCTTGAAAGCCGTTCCGCTCTTCATCAGTAAAACCGTGTTTGCCGCGATTAGGGCCGGGATTCGCCAGATCGTCTTCGGTGTGTGCAACATTCAGATCGCCGCAGAATAATACCGGCTTGTCTGCTTCTAGAAGCTTGCAGTACGCTAGAAACGCCGGATCCCAATGCTCATAGCGTAATGCTAGCCTGCTGAGGTCTTCCTTGGAGTTTGGCGTGTAGACAGTTACGAGCCAGAACTGGTTAAACTCTGCAGCTAGTACTCTACCTTCTTTGTTTGGGTCACCGAATGTGTCACCAGTGACCTTGTATTGTGTAATGATATCGGCCGGGAGCCCTTTGACAATACGCAACGGTGGTATTTTGCTTAATATAGCGGTACCACTGTACCCAGCCTTATCGGCCGCATACCAGAATACATGGTAGTCATTCAAACTGAGTGCGGCCTGCTCTTCGGTTGCCTTAACTTCCTGTAGACATAATATATCGGGGTGTTCGGTGTTCAGGAACGGTTGCAAGGTATTCTTCTTTTGAGCGGCGCGTATGCCGTTTATATTCCATGAATAGACGGTAATCATTTTACTAGCGATACGTCATTTCGAGTTTATTGAGCAGTGTTTTCTTGTCATGCGTAACTCTAGTATAAGGCCCTAATGCCCCAAGGGGAAGTGTAATTAGCGGCGTTTATGCCTGGGTATGCTATACTAGCAGCAATGGCATACAAACGGGTGCTTCTCAAGTTTTCCGGCGAGCAACTGGCCGGCAAATATGAATTTGGTGTCGACCCGGAAATTGCAGCTTACCTAGGGGAAGAGATTAAAAAAGTCACCGCAACTGGTTGCCAAGTTGTTCTGGTTGTTGGTGGCGGGAATATGGTACGTGGTGCCGAGATCGCCGGACATGGTATCCGTCGAGTAACGGCAGATCAGATGGGTATGTTGAGTGGGCTCATTAACTCAATGGCAATGACAGATATTTTTGAGGCGCATGGCTTACGGACTCGATGTTTGAGTATGGTACCAATCCCCTTAATTGCTGAAAATTATTCGTACCGCTTGGCTGAAAAACATTTGCAGAACGGCCGAGTGGTAATTGTTGCAGCGGGTATCGCCCGACCGTATTTTACCCACGATACAGCGGCGGTGAGTGTTGGGCTGGAATTGGACTGTGAAATTGTAATCAAAGCAACTAAGGTTGACGGTGTATACGATAAAGACCCAGCAAAGTTTACTGATGCTACGCTGTTGCACACTATGACACTCGCCGATGCTGTTTCGGATGGTGCAATTATGGTCATGGACAAAGCTGCGCTCGGCCTGGCATTGGAACAGCGAAAGACATTGGCAGTATTCAACCCTATGACGGCGGGCAATCTTGAAGCTCTAGTTGCTGGCAAAGTAATTGGTACGAAGATCGAGTAGTGCTAGACGTACGCTTTCTTATACCTATATTGCCAGGTCGTTAACATCAAGTTTCAGGTGGTCTCCTGGGCGTGCTCCACCGCGTAGTATCTTTTCGGCTACCGTATTTTCGACAGCCTTTTGAAGCATACGACGCATTGGCCGTGCGCCTAAGCGTGGGTCGTTACCGGCTGCTACAATCTTTGCTATTGCTGCATCCGTAAGCTCGGTTGATATATTCTGCGCCGCTAATGTGTGGTTGATGTCGTTTAGCATTAATCGCACAACTTGTGCGAGTTCACCAGGTGTAAGCGGGCGGAATAATACGATCTCATCAAAGCGGTTAAGCAACTCTGGTTTGAATTGGCCGCTGTTGATTAGCTCGTCGGTAAGTACCTGCTCGAACTGTTCGAGCTGCTCACCGGCATCAATATGCTTGCGGATACTGTCGGCACCAGCATTGCTAGTGGCAATTACCACACTATCCTTAAATGACACGACCCGACCGTTACTGTCAGTCAATTGGCCCTCGTCTAACAGCTGTAGCAGTAGGTTTAATATGTTCGGATGGGCTTTTTCGATTTCGTCAAGTAATACAACGCTGAATGGTTGCTCTCGCACTCTCATGAGCAGGCTATTCGCCTCACTCGTGCCGTCGCTAAGGATACGCGCTACATCACTCTGCTGTTGGTATTCGCTCATGTCGAGGCGGATCATGGTTGTCTCGTTGCTAAAATAGGTTGCGGCGATAGCTTTGGCTAGTTCTGTTTTACCGACGCCTGTAGGTCCTAGGAACAGAAAACTACCGATGGGCCGTTTCGGGCTTGATACCCCTGCTCTGGCTCGACGCAGTGCGTTTGCTACTACCGAAACAGCTCTCTTCTGGTTGATCATTCGCTCATGAATCTGGTCTTCCAGATGGAGTAATTGTTCTGCTTCAGCTGGAGCTGCAGTACCAACTTTTACACCTCTCGTTTGTTCTATGGCAGCTTCAACGGAAGCAGCGGTAACGAGTATATGCCTATCGGTGTGAGCTAGCGATTGCTCAAGAAGCCGCACGGCTTTCCCGGGGTATGCCATGTCAACCTCATACCGTCCGCTTAATCGATAGGCTGCTTTGATTGCTTCATAACTTATGACAACCTTGTTACGAACCTCGATATTGTTAGCTACATCGGTTAGAATTTTGAGGATCTCAGCTTCGGGGAGTTCTTTGAGTACTACGGGGGTGAGCTGTCCAGCAAAGTTCATGTTACTACCACGAAGTTGCTGGTAGTCATGCGGTGTCATAGCGAATATGAGCGGCAAGGCGCGTGACTGAACCGCGGGGAGCAAGATTTGGGTGGCATTGAAGCTGCCTGGCCCTGCCTGAAAGAATAGTTGAGCATCGTCTAGAAATAGCATGACATTACCGGCGTGGAGCGCTTCATTTAGTAGGCCTGTGAGAATATACTCAAGGTCACCTGGTCGCTGAGCTGCGGAGACAATAGCGCTTGCGTCGAGCGCAATGACTTGCCTGTGTTCGAGTGCACGATCGTGTGTTTCGGCTAGAACGTTCTGAGCTAGGGCGTAAGCATGGCTAGTCTTTCCGATGCCGTCCGGTCCGACCAAAGCAACTGCGCCAGCGCCTTGGCTAAAAGCAGTCTTCATTTCACGTACCCCCGGGCTGTCAACGAGGGAACCGAAGTGCATACCCTGCCGCTCAATGTTGGCTGATACGTTGTATCCGAATCGATTCAATTGGGGGGTAAAACCACTCGCCCAATCGCGGCCAATGCCACCAAAATTAGTCCGTTTGTGACGCATCATATCTAGTGTTCGTTGCAGCCAGCCACTGACATCATTAATGTCCATCTGGGTTAGCTTGAGGCGAGTTAGTAGTTGGTCAACTGTAGGCGAAGTGTGGAGTAGCGCAGTGATAATATGCCCGATCTCTACGGTAGTGCTTTGGTAACTATCTGCTGTACGGAGTGCTTCTTGTAGGACTTCGTCAAGTAGTGCACTGTCGTTGCTCAGCAGGTCATAAATTTGATTGGCAGACAGCACTAGATGAGCAAGGATGAAACTAGCCTGCCAGTCGGTCTGTAGGATTTGCCAAAGGCGTTGCGGCGTATATTGTACGCCTGGTTTGAGCGCTACTAGACAATCGTTGCTCAGTCGGTTGGTTAGACTGCCGCTATGCGCGGGCACGTTGGAAAGGTCATATTGCCACCATGCGGCCGCCATGAGTGCTAGTAGCCCGAACCCCAAAACGCTGTATCCATATGCGTAACTGCGTATAACTAATGTCGCACCAGCGATTAGGCATGTCCCGCTAATAACTAGTAACCCATAGTATCCGGGCTTACCTATAGCTTTTCCGAGCCTGGCTTTCCGCGAACGGATGGCATGTAGGTTGAGTAGCTCCATTTACAGTAGCCCTTTCACGATGAGCCCAGCGGCTAGCACGGGAATGAGTGGCCAAATAACTATTTCTGCAATGCTGGCTGCGCCTATCACCAAAAAAGCTATAGCGGCGGCTAGTAATACAAAAGAACGTACTGTAAATCCTATACACCGACTGACAAGATTGTCACCGAACGCTCGGAGACGAGCATCTAATCCGGCACCCGGGTATGTAATGATCCGTCGCCATGGAGAAAAGAGCGTGCGGAGCAATATGGTGGTCGAAAACATGCTCGCTAAACTACCAAGTCGTCGCTGCGAGCTGCACAGTACGCCAATCCAGCCTGTACTGTACCACCAGCTAAAAATGCTAAATATAAGCATACTTATGCTTAGTGTAGCATCAAAAGGTCTAGCCGATAAGCGGCATCCTATGTGTACGTGTACTGTCGAGAATCTGCTGGGGTATGGTGGACGTACGTCTTCTTGTATTGTTCCTGGGCTATAAACGGTAAGCAGCTCAACCAAAAACGGTTGAGCTGCTTACTTATGGCGGAGAGACAGGGATTCGAACCCTGGGTACGGTTGCCCGCACACACGCGTTCCAGGCGTGCTCCTTCAACCACTCGGACACCTCTCCTTGTCGCGGCAAAGACAAAAGGACTCTTTTACCTAACCATGGGCTGCTGCGTGCAGCTATGATGTGCTTTCGTGCCGTACTAACAGTAGCATTAGTTATGGCTGGAGTATAGGCGAAGCTATTTGCCGATTCTCTAAAATTTCACACAGTGCCTAAAAGTTGCTTGGGTGTAAAATTAATGAGCTATGCTTAATTATAGCGGAAAATGATGCGAAAAACACCTTGATCGTAAGCGTTTTACGGAGGTACACTAGTAATAATATATGGCTCTCATTGAACTAAAAGACGTCAGTAAACTGTACGGTTTTGGTGACGCTACCAGCGTAGCCCTTGACGAAGTTTGCTTAACAATCGAACAGGGTGAGTGCGTGGCGATAATGGGGCCAAGTGGTAGTGGTAAGAGTACACTCATGAATGTCGTTGGACTTATTGATCGTCCTACACATGGTGACTACCACTTGAGCGGGAAAAAAGTCAGTCGGCTTGGTGGTAACCAGCGAGCACGGCAGCGCCGTGACAAGATTGGTTTTATTTTTCAGTCATTCAATTTGCTGCCCAATCTGACGGCTGTTGAAAATGTTGCACTCCCTCTTTTGTATAAAGGTATGCCACAAGGCAGACGTACGAAAAAGGCCTGGGATATGCTGGAGCGCGTTGGCCTGGGTGACCGAGGGTATTACTATCCTCGGCAGCTTTCCGGTGGCCAGAAGCAAAGTGTCGCAATTGCCCGGGCGCTGGTCAACGCACCGCAGCTTATCATTGCCGATGAACCAACGGGCAACCTTGACAGTAACAGTTCTCGTTTGGTTATGGAGCTGCTGAGTGAAATCCATAAGACTGGTAATACGGTCTTGTTCGTGACACACAATCCGGAACTCACTCGGTTCGCTACACGTGTAGTGTATATGCAAGATGGTGCCATTAAACATGACGAGAAGACCCGCTTGGGTGAGGTTGGCCGTTATGCCCGCGCCGTTATGTACGCAGTGCCCGAGACTACTGAAGAAGATGACTTGGCGGGCGTTTCATTGCTCATGAGCATACTGGGTAAACATAATGATTCACCTGCTCCCCGAAAACGGACGTCTCACGCGAAGACCAAGGATCGAAAAACAACTTCTCGGCGCAAGAAGGTACCCGAATGAGCCTCCGAAGCGAAAATCTTCGTTTAGCCTATCGCAGTTTGCAAGCTGCTAAGGCTCGTAGTTTTTTGACGATGCTTGGCATTGTTATTGGTGTTATGGCGGTATCGTTAGTAGTTGGTATTGGGCAAGGCGTAAAGCAACAGATTGCTGACGGTCTAAAGCAGTTCGGCAAAAACGTATTTGTAGTGCAACCCGGACGGCCGCAGTCAAATGGAGCGCTCTTTGCTGGACTAGCGGGTGCACGTAGCAGTGACCTGCTAACCGCGCAAGACCTCAAAACAGTGCAAAAAACTGCAGGCGTGACTGATGCAGTGCCACTTAGTACTGCAAGCGGTAGTATGACAGGTGATTATACTGTACAAACGCCATTTATTATTGCCACTACTCCTAGCTTTCCTGATATTGTGCACCAGCCTATGCTGGCCGGCGGGTTCTTTGAGCCAAGTGATGGTAGTAAGGCGGTGGTGCTTGGTATGCAAGCAGCGCAAAAATTGTTTAATAACAGTACTGAAGTAGGTCAGGTTCTTGCATGGCGTGGGCATCGGTTCATGGTTGCCGGTATATTTGATAATTTTAAGGCGCCGCCGCTCTCAATGGAGGCGGACTTTAATGATGCCGTATTTGTGCCATACACAGCCGCGCAGAAGTTGTCGGGCGGTACGCTCGGTATTTATAAGATACTAGCAAAATCCCATTCAAGTCGAGATATGACGCAAACGATTAGTGCAGTTAATGATTCACTGATGGCGGCACATGGTGGTTCTCAGGACACAACGGTCGCTCCAGTGTCAGTCGTTGGTGATACCTCAAGCCAGACCATTCATCTTTTAACTATGCTGGTGGCAGGGGCTGCTGTCATAGCCCTGATAGTTGGCGGCGTGGGCATTATGGATGTGATGCTCGTGAGTGTTACTGAGCGAATGTACGAGATCGGCTTGCGCAAAGCTATTGGTGCGACTAACCAGCAGATTATGCGTCAGTTTGTAGTTGAAGCGTTTGTGCTGAGCGCTTGGGGCGCCTTATTAGGGGTGGCATTATCATGTGCGGTTGTCGGATTACTACGCGCTTATACTAGTCTGCAGGCAGTACTGGTATGGCAAGTCCTAGTGCTTGCGGCACTGTTAGCTGTTGTTATCGGTGTGTTTTTTGGCAGTATGCCGGCCCTTAAGGCTGCACGTAAAGATCCTATTGAAGCACTTCGTCACGATTGACCGTATAGCTGGCAATTCCTCATTGTTCCGCTACGCTTTAAAACAAGGATACGAGTGCAGCAATGCCGGCAGCAGTCATCACTGACGTTGTTATCCAACCGACTATGGTCGTAAGCGGCCGGTTACGCCAATGTCCCATCACTCTTTTATTGCTACTGATCCGAACGATAAAAAAGAGCATGATCGGCGCTACTAACCCGTTTGCAACAGCTGAATAGATTAACGCTTTAATAGGGCTCAAGCCAATGAAATCAAGACTGATGCCAACTAGCATAGACAGCATCATAATGCCGTAAAATGAGTATGCTTGCCCCAAGTTGCGGTACAGACCCTCTTTCCAACCCATACTTTCAGCGATGGCGTACGAGCTGCTACCGGCTAGGACAGGTATGGCTAACATGCCCGTACCGATAATACCAATAGCGAACAAAAAGTATGTAGCATTGCCCGCAAATGGCCGGAGTGCTTCGGCGGCTTGCGCGGCTGTTGTTATGTGCGTAATGCCGTGCGCAAATAGTATACCGCCACAGGCTGCGATTATAAAAAACATTACTATATTGCTCAAAAACATGCCACTCCAGATATCTATACGCATGCTGCGGATGTCTGCCGGGCTGGTCGCGCTACGGCGTTCCCGTAAAGTGGTTTTCCCTTGTAATATTCGCTCTTCAACTTCTTGGCTGGTTTGCCAGAAAAACAAATATGGAGAAATGGTTGTTCCCAGCACGGCGCATATTAGTAACACGGTAGTCTTGTCAAAGACAATATGTGGAAATATGGTGTAGCGTAGTGCTTCGCCCCAGTTTAAATGTGCCAGTATACTTGAGACGACGTAGCTTAACAGAACTAAAGCAAGCCATTTTAGGTACTTGGCATACCGTGCGTACGGTGCAAAGATTTGTAGCAATAAGCTGACAATGGCAAACCCAATAACCAGCATTGAAAAATTTAGGTGTGGGTTAAGTAATTGCAGGCCCTTTGCCATTGCCCCTAGATCGGCACCGATGTTGAACGTATTAGCTGCAAACAGTAGTAATGTCGTAATACGAAGTATCCGTTTCGAGTAGTGTATACGTATATTACCGGCCAAGCCTCTCCCTGTGACCATACCAATACGCGCACACATTTCTTGTACTGTGCTCATCAGTGGGAAGGTCCAAAGTGCCATCCAAAGCATACCAAGGCCAAATTGAGCTCCAGTTTGGCTGTATGTGGCAATTCCCGATGGATCGTCATCGCTTGCCCCGGTCGTAAGCCCTGGTCCTAGTGCGTACCAGTAATTTTTGGCACGTTGTACTGGCATAGTACGCATAAGTTTGCTGCCAGCTTGGACTGTACGGTCGAGCACTACCGCTGGAGCTTCGGCACCTTTGGTGAACAGTTCATCAGTCGAATGTTTTTGGCGCAGGAACCCTGAGGCAGATTTTTCGGGTGTTTGTTGTGTCATGGTGTGTGATTGCTTTTATTGTAGCAAAACTACGAGAAATTTTTATGATTGTAGATCAAGCAGTGCTGATCTGTTGTTGAACTAGTTTTTCGTGTCTCTTCCCTGCCATTCATTTTGAAAGTCCCGAAAACGAGTAGATGTAGGGCATCTTTATTGGATGAGTTCCCGGCTTCATATGTGTTGACCGAAGTAATACCAAAAGTGATTGAGGATGATCACAAGTATAACAAGGAACCAGGCTACTATAATATCAATGTGGTGACGCTTTACAAAACGTCCCCATGGTCTAAGTTGGGCCGGTAATCCAATGTTCCCCTCGTTAAAATTGTAGAGTGTTATATACCAAAACGCAGTAGTCATGACAGCGTCAACGCTGAGACAATAAGGGCATAGTGCCTGTATACGAAAAATGCTTTCTGCTAGCATCCAATATGCAAATGCGATGCCAAGCGTTAATCCGACTTGTATGCCACGCCAGAACCAGCGCTTGAACTGAGCACCAGCTAACATTGCTGCGCCAATGGTAATAAGTATCGGAAAGCCAGCTAACCCTACAATGGGGTTAATAAAGCCAAAAACGTCGGCTTGTCCACTTTTCATAACTGAGCCACAGCTAACAATAGGGTTGAGATCGCAAGCTGGCTGGAAATGCGGATTTTGCAGCGAGCTTATTGTATCAGTGGTAAGAATGAACGATGCAAATAGGCCAATGGCGCCACATACAACCAGGATCCACGGCAAAGCACGCCTTAGTTTACTAAGGGGTGCTGGTGGCACGTTGTTCGAAGAGTGTTTTATTTTTTTCATCCTTATTCGCTGCATGACCCAGTGCTTCGGGTAGTAGTAGAGTGCTCGGCTGTTGTCAGTTCGCCAGCCACCTGATGCCCGGTGAGCGCATACCCAACATCATTGTACGTGGTGCTGGTGGCAAAGACAATGCCGAGGACTTGGTCGTGGCTGCCTATTAGTGGACCGCCGGAGTTCCCGGGTATGATGTGCGCACGTAGTGAGTATACGTCGCGGACAGTGTTACCCCGCCCGTAGATGTTACGCCCATAGGCTGAAAAATTGTTCATTACGGCAGCTGGCTGAGCATTAAATCCTCCCCCGCCCGGATATCCCAGTACGACTCCGGGGGTATTAGTCGGTTGCTCAGCACTGTCTATCTTGAGCGGCTTGCCTTTAAGCCCATTGACTTGTAGCACGGCCAAGTCGACATTAGGGTCAAACCAGATAACACGGCTGTTATGCATGACACCATCCTTGATAACTTTGGGGTTGGCGACCCCGGCGACCACATGCGCATTGGTGGCAATGTCGTTTGGAGTTATCATGAACCCGCTGCCTTCAACTATGCCACCACACCCAGTCCCTTCAACTTTGACCACAGAAGCTCGCGTAGCCTGCACGACCGCGTTAAATGATCCAAGGGACGGAACTGTAGCGGTGCTACTGGGGCTTGGCTCAAGTCCACGAAAGACCTCTGGGAAGCCGTTAGGATTGATTAACTTGTTAAGTGAGCTTAGAAATGATGTGGCGGGGGGCAAATGCGCGTTAAGCGCGCTTAAAATTCGGGAGCTTTGTAATGACTGCTGGAAACTCGTATTTGGCCCCAGTACCAAGATAGAGGCTCCAAGCCAGGCGGCAAAAAGGACCGTAACAACGGACATGAGTGAGCCGAGTGTACCATCGAATGCGTCGAGTGGGTGGTTATGTGTAAGGCTCCCCTTCAGCCGGATGCCGATAATTTCGCCGATTGTCATAAATATGAAACCGCTCAGCAGTACAATAACGAGGCTTGCAAGTAACTTGACGGTTGAGCTCCATGCAAAGTTGACTAGAAAGGTATCTGCCCATGATCCAATGAACAAACCTGCCACGAATCCTATCGTCGAACCGGCTTGCCGGACTAGGCCTATATGATAGCCTCGGGCCAACGAAAAAATGGCAGCCAGTATTATGATGATATCTACGACATTCATAACGTTTGTTTACTATACCCCACAAATGATTCTGCTATAGCTTGGTAGTACTCAGAAGAGCTACCTAAAAATAGCCAAACGATAGCTACTATAGTTTAGCATGTTGCGTGGCGCTACGCATTGGCATGGTCGTGTCTAGTGAGGATCGGTTGCTATAAATTCTTCGAATGAGCTGACTGTACTATCATGGAATGTAAAACGCCCAATGTAATCATGCGGATAGGCTTCACTGATGTTGTGCTCGCCGAAATCTTGACCAATGTGACTGGCATGCAGGGCTGCCATGGTGCCGTAATGGGCAACGATGAGTATGGTATCATCGGTGTGCTTACGGTTCAGGTCATCGATAGTATGGAAGACGCGCTGATACATATAGCTCAGTGATTCGCCGTTGGGCGGCACGTAGTGCGTATCACGATCGAGTTTGGGGTATCGTGCGTAAGCTTCGGTGCTAAACATGTTGCCTGCGTCACCGTAGTTAACTTCGCGTAAGCCTGCCAGTCTAATGATTGGCGTGTCAATGCAAAGTCCGCGGACAACCTCGTATGCGGTAATAAATGCTCGACCGAGATCGCTCGAATATACTGCGCCAAATGATGTGCTATGCAATTTAGCTATGACTGATTGTGTAGGATCAAGACCGTTCGATGTTAGTGGGCTATCTACCCATCCAGATAGCCGCTTTACCTTGTTATTTTCGGTTTCACCGTGGCGGACAATATAAAAATAGTTCATGAGGTCCACAGTGTACCAAAGGTTTTAACAAAATAAAAACACTACCAAACATGTTGGTAGTGTTTAACCCGACAATCGTGTGCTAACGACGGTCGAAGTCGCGGCGTGGTGGGCGTGACTCGAGCGGACGAGCTTCGCTGACTACGATGTTGCGACCTTGTACAGCGCTACCGTTTAGCTTGTCTATTGCTGCTTTTGCGGCAGTATCATCGTCAAATTCAACAAAGCCAAAACCTTTGCTGCGTCCGCTTTCGCGGTCCATGATTACTTTTGCTGATGTGATTGCGCCAAATTCCTGAAACAGGTCCTCGAGCGCTTGGTCATCGACTGCCCATGGCAATGAGCCGACGAAAAGTTTAGTGGCCATAATAGGCTAGCTTCCTTTTGCTTCTGGTTCTCTGAGGTAAGTCTCTTCTGGATGGAAGTCTTAGCTGCGCCTCTTAGGTAACCGTTACTTATACTAATCTAGATTCACGAAGTTCATGGAGACCATGCATACTTCCGCAGCCTTCTAGTATATTTTATAATAACATGACTAGGCTACTTCGCAAACACTTTCTGCATACTATTACAGAAATCCTTAATAATCTGCGATACACTTGGACATGCGTGTTTGTATCGGTAGAAACGGTGCCGTAGCTTATGTGACAGCCACATAGTACCCTATCTGTTTACACGATTATCCAGCGTATGTCTATGAATTTTCTTGCAGCTAAACATAAGCATGGCGTCGTACGCTAATAGTGTACTGCACGTGATAGCCGATTGGTGCAGGATAAGACATTGCTAAAAAAGGGAGCTTACGCGTTATGAAAAGATTACACATCATAACAAAACCTACTACTGTAAACGACCTGGCTGATATTGATACTATTGACTTTGGGGGGGACTCAGAATTACGGGCAGAACGCCGTGAGGCCAGACGCATGCGTAAGTTCAAGCAACATCTTGTGTAAAATGCGCATTAACATAAGTCAATACAATCACCGCCAAATGGAGGCGGTGATTTTAGTTGAGTACTTGCTCTGCTGATATCTTAGGAGTGTTGTAGTGAGGGAGATCCGGAAGTATTGATGTAGCCTTCGCGCTCCAGGTGTAAGAGTAGTTGTTGTGATAGCTCGTCGGCTGAGTGCCTGACAGTATCGAGTACGATGTCAGCGTCATTCGGGGATTCATATGGGTCGGATATGCCAGTGAACGCTTTAATCTTCCCTGCTCTGGCTTTTGCATATAGACCCTTGCGGTCACGCTGTTCGCATACTTCGAGTGGTGTGTTGACATGTGCCAGGATAAATCCCCCGCCTTCATTTTCAACGAGTTGGCGTACCGCTGTACGAGTTGCACTATACGGTGCAATCGGCGCACATATTGCAACGCCGCCATGCTTAGCGATTTCGCTAGCAACAAAACCGATGCGCTGAATATTGATGTCACGATGTTCCTTGCTAAAACCGAGCTCGCTCGATAGATGTTTGCGTACAATATCTCCGTCGAGCAGTGTAACGCTGCGGCCACCCAGCTCAAGGAGCTTGATAATCAGTACATTTGCAATGGTTGACTTGCCCGAACCGCTCAGACCGGTAAAGAATACGACGAACCCCTGCTTAAAGCGTGGAGGCGTGGTACGGTATAATTCAGCGGCAACTTCTGGGTAAGTGAACCATTCGGGAAGCGGCTTGCCGGTGCGGAGTCGCTGTCGCTGCTCGGTGCCGGAGATATTGGCAATCTCCAGACCCTCGGGAACTTCGTCAATTGGCATGTAGCTATCTCTGGATGGGACGTAAACCATCATTTTGAATGGTACAACGGTGACACCGATTTCGGCAGCGTGCTTTTCGACAAGTTTCTGTGCGTCGTAGGGTCCGTAGAAATCATCACCGCTGCTGTTCTTCCCGGGACCAGCATGGTCACGACCAACTATAAAGTGACTAGCACCATAGTTTTTACGGATTATAGCGTGCCAGACAGCCTCACGCGGCCCGCCCATACGCATAGCCAGCGGTAGCAGTGAGATCATAGAAGTATTACTTGGAAATTTCCCCGCTAATGCTTTGTATACACGTACGCGGGTAAAGTGGTCAATGTCGCCTGGTTTAGTCATGCCGACAACGGGCTGAATGAGTAAGTTAGCTTCGTTGTCACGTGCAGCTCGTAGTGTCATTTCCACATGTGCTCGATGCATGGGATTACGTGTCTGAAAGGCCACTACCTTTTCCCAGCCGCGCTTGGCGAATATATCCCGGAGTTCTGAGGGTGTATGGCGCATTTCAGCAAAGTCGTAGTGTGTAGGTAGCTGTAAACCTTCGAGTTTACCGCTGATGTAGTATGGCTGGGTCTGGTTGAGCAGGTACTGCACGCCGGGGTGCAATTCATCGGTAGTACCGAACGCAGCTTGCGCTTCCTCCTTGAAGTCTGGCTGGTAGATCTCATCCACAGTAAGTGCAGCTAGCAGCACTCCCTCTCTGTCACGCAGGGCTATAGGTTGCCCTTTTTTGATGCTTTTGGCGAACGTTTCATTTACGTCGAGGTTTATTGGCATTGGCCATAATGTACCATTACTAAGTCGCATGTCTTTCAGCACACTCTTATAGTCTGTTTCGCCCAAGAAGGTTGTCAGAGGCGAAAAACCACCGTTCATGAGTAGCTCCACGTCGCATAGTTGGCGCTGCGTGAGATCGAGGCTTGGCCAGTCGCTGGACTGCTTTTTGAGTGCAGCCTTTCGTTTTTCATCGACGATGAGATTGATAAGTTTCCCGCCGTGAGGCGGGTTGATGTTATCTATCACTGGTAACCTCCATTCAAAAACACAGTATACCCCGTGGTACGGCCAGTATGTCAACGTTGCTATACAGTTGGGTCCTAAATTGTGTGTATTGATTGCAATCGTATTTACAGCGTATCGTCGTGCCTGCGACTATAGTGACGGTTGCGATGTAACGTAGGGGAAGCCCGCATGACAAAAACGCGAGAGGATAGTAGTCCTCTTTCCAGTCTTAAAACTGAAAATGAGCGATTGCGAGCGGAAAACGAATACTTACGACGTCAGACTGCACACGGCGAGCGTCTATCAGGCTCGTCTCCCGTAGCATTACATGGACTGCGCCTGTTGAGCGCGGGGCTGTTTGCTGTGTTGGCTGTCATTTTACTGGTGGCTGGTAATGTGTTGTTTTGGTTTGGTGATACTATCGTGTCGAACGATCGTTTCAACAAGACGGTAGCACCGGTAGTTCAAAATACTGAAGTGCAACATGCGGTGGCGAGTTACGTCACTTCAGAGCTATATAAAAACGTAGATGTAACGCAATCCGCGCAAACCGCTCTACCTTCTCAGGCGGCGTTTTTGGCGCCAGCCATTGCGAGCCAGCTGCGCGGATATACACAAACGGCTCTTGAAAAAATATTAGCGCGCCCACAGTTCCAAGAGCGTTGGAACCAGTTGTTAGGTGATGCGCATGCGCAGTTTATTGCTACGGTGCGGGAATCAGGTGGTGACGGCGTGCTTGATCTCAATGATTTGTATGTGCAGCTTAGCGATTCACTGAAGGGTACGTCGCTGAGCTTTTTAGCGGATAAACGTCTCCCGCCTAAAGTCGGTGCCATACAAGTGGCCAGTGGCAACTGGATTAAGATGTTGCGCACGGTAATTGTGAACATAGATGTGTGGCGCGTGTTAGCAGTGATACTATTTATAGTATTCGTGGTATTTGCTGTTCTGCTAGCCCGTCGGCGTCGGCGCATGGTTGTACTGCTCAGCAGTTTTGCTGCTGTGGGTATGCTTGGTACGCTTATAGCATTGCGACTGATGCGTGACAGCATAGCCGGTAATGTAACACCTCAATATGCCACTGCGGTACGCGAGACAATTCAGATCCTGTTACACCCGTTGGTTATACAGACCGCTTTACTATTGGTGGTTGTAGTACTAGTTGTGCTAATCGCTTGGTTGACTGGTGGGAGCCGAAGTGCCCAGCAAGTGCAAGGCCGGGTACGCTTATTGATTGCCGGTAAACTACATACTGCCCTGTTTGGTGGTCACGAAAATGGTGTTACTCGTTGGTTTGGTGCATATAAGCGCGGACTGCAATGGACTGTACTGGCAGTGGTTACGTTGCTCGCGCTTTTCACTCGCTTAACACCGATTGTGCTGCTCTGGTATGTGATTGCTCTCATCGTAGTGGAGCTTGTCATAGAACTCGTTGCTGCATCATCCTCGTCTGGTAGATGATCTCTTTGCCACGTGGTGGTGTGGGTAACCCTATTATCGCTGGCAGGCAAACTATGCCTCGATGCGACGCTCCTGTACGAGTACCTGCCGCAGATTATGCGCAGTATGTATGTTGCTAATCCTTAGAGACTTCGCGACCGTGGACGGTGATGGCGTATAACACAAACCCGTCTATGATGAGCGCAATGATAGACCATAATGGATATGCTGACAAAAATGCAAGATTGCCAATAGCATTTACTACTACGATAAAGCTCGCTGCTATTCGTGCCCAGGTACGCCCGCTGACCAGCGCTAAGCCAACCATGAAGACCAATATACCTAGGACGATATTTATCCAGCCCCACGCTGCGTAATTCCATACAATCAATCCATGTGTTGCGTGTGGCGCAACGTAAAATGCTTTACGAAATAATGCAACCAGGCCGGCTAATGCTTGCAGGCCGCCCAGTATCAGCATTATCATGCTCGCAAAATATATCCAGCCTACCCATCCTGTTGTTTCGCCTTGTGTTTGTGCCATAGCCTGCCCTCCGTTTATAGTTGGTGCCTTTCGGTACAGATCTATTGTTCGGTAGGGCACGGAACGTGTCAGTGGTTTGGATTACAGAAAGCTAGTTGGTGACTTTATGCAGGGCGACAACGTACATACTCTCACTCCAACCGAGCGGAGTGTTCTCGTTCGCCTTGCTAGAGTTACTAAAATACAGCTCAGGCACTTTGCCATCTTTAGTGACTGTATTGGTGGCTTTTTGCAAATACTTGTGAGCCATATCTGTATCTCCGAGTTGCTGGTGGATAATGGCGAGCCAACTAAGCCCGAAACACCACTCTGCTTCTTCGCTATAACCGTCAGGGTTTTTGTTGTAGTATTGGTCAAATTTATACCTCAGGACACCCTTGTCCCGTTCCAAGTGGTATGTCAGATTGTCGACGATGGTCTGAGCCATTTTATGGTCGATAATGTCATAGGGGTATATGAGTGATAGTAGTGCCAAGTCAGTAAACTTACTTTCGCTCTCACGTGGGAGTAGCGCATGTAGTGCTTTCTCACCGCGTGCAATCGCATCAGGGTCGACATCCATAGTGCCGACTTCTTGCCATTTTTTAAGACCAGCTAGAACAGCGCCGATGGAACTGGCGTGTACCTCTTCAGCTTCCTCCCACATGCCATTGTCGGCATCATGCCAATATTCGACATTACAAATGTAGTAAATGAGCGTCTGGACTGTTTTGCGGTCTTTGTTATTACGCAGCATGCTGTGGCCAGTAAGCTCAAATTCAGCTAATTTGAATAATACTGCGCCAATAGCGTCATGCTGTTTGTTTCCCCAGCTTTCCCAAAATTCTTCAAGTGTTTGAGGATTGTAACGTGCATGGATATATTGCCAGCTCTCGAACGGTTTGTTGGTCGCAGCCCAGTTGATTTTTTCGATATGGGTGTCAAAAATGTCAAGGAGCGTGTGATAAGCCTTAGCGACTACTGTCCACTCTCCTGTATATTCAAACGCAAGTGCTTCGTAGACATTGTCGCGGATCCATGCTTTATCGTATCCGGTGGTTACCGCCTGGTCACTCGCTAGGAATAATCCTCGTGGTGTGATAAGTTTTCGTAGGTTATTGAGATGGCGCGCAATGCGAGCCTGTTTATCCATGGCTAGCTCACTTGACATTATTGGGCACCTCCATGATGGCTGTGACAGTACTCGTCATGGATTCCGCGTTGAAATTGATACCCAAGCAAGAAATCTACAATCGGTTCGGTACCGTAGCCATTGTGTAGCTCGGCCCGTGCTATAGCGGCTTCGGCTTCCAGACGGAAAAAATCGGCGGCAAGTGTCAGGTGCTCTTTAACGGTCTCATCTTTGGTTACTGCTGCCCGTTTCCCCAGGGCTTTTTCGGCAGCCTGAGCCTCGGCAATGGGTGCTGTGCATCGGGTACATACGTTGTATTCGCCAAGATGTAAATTGTGGCCGCCATAGTCGAACAATTCGGCGCGGGGGAGTTTAGTTAGTGTTTCTTTAATGATGTCGAGCGCCTTGTCGGCGGCGTCAGAGACATCAGGGTCGTCAGAGTGTGTTTTTATCATAATATTTTGGTTTTTTACGTTCCGCGAATAGTATAGCATATGTTCACATTTTGTGTCTTCTACGGTACAAAAGTAGATTTACTCATCGTTGTTCACCGGGGATAATTATGGTAGCAACGATATATGCGATAACGCCAGGCACCACGCCAGTTATTATCGTAACGATTACCCAAGCTAGCCGAATAAAGGTGGGGTCGGTATCAAGATATTCTGCTAGGCCACCACATACCCCAGCTAGCATCCTGTCAGTAGAGGATCTGTGTAGATAACGATTAGTATTCATGAGCGCTTCCCTGTTGATTCTGGCGATTGAGTATTAATGCTGTGTCTATCAGATGGACGCTCTCTATAGGTAGGGTTGTGTGTAATAACTTCGTTGGTGGCAACAATCCGGCAACTGAAATGGCCTACCGTTGGCAGATTCTCTGGTAACAGGTACCCATTCCAGGCATCATTATCTCCTCCGAGCTCTAGGTGCATCGTGTTAACCAGACCGGACTCGTTGATTACAGTGTAGAGTCTGTACGTGCCCATTTTTAGTATTGTGTGCGGTGTTTGTTGATAGTGTGTGAGGATCAATAGCGACACTGTAGGCAGTGGGTCCATCCAAGCGTAGTTGGTATTGTCAAGATACAGCAACTTAGTGCCATGTTGAGCTTCAGCTAATTCGTATGGTCCGCTGTGGCGCAATGTAATCATTGTGGCCGCCTATGATTAAAAATATTATGTTCAATAGCTTCCACAAAACTCATAGCGCAGCGTGGATTAAAGGTACGTATCGTTATGTCGGCTAGGCGGGTGTTTAGCGTCACGTAGTTCGTAAATCCGGTTTGACTGCGGGTAATGGCGCTGACGACGTCGTATGCGATTTCGGTGGCACGCGTGTAGCCCGGCTTGCGGTCTATGAATATGACGCGCCGGTTAGTAGCAACCAGCGCTCCGCGGCCAGATGGTAGCTCACTCGATATGTGGTATTTCCCGTAGATGATGCCTTCTAAAGTTTCGTCTGCCCTAATAAAGGCGGGAAGGCTGTGCGTTTCTGGAAGCCACAGGTCGTACTGATTGGCGCCTAGGCGCTTTAGTGAGCTAGTGATACTTGTCTTGTGCTTGTCCGAATAATCATGCTGCGGTTGAGGGGTCCCTATAGGATGTTGCGTGATCATGCATATAGCCCTCCCAAGCCTATTCAAACACACCTTACAAACTATTACATCGATATACTTCACAGCTTTCTATGAGTATGGGCGCTTACTAAAGTGGATGCTAGATGACTAGCTTTGGCGTGTCATGTTGTATAAGTAACTGCCGGGTCCGCTCAATATAGGCTTGTTCGTCAGTTACACCTTCATCACGGTACCAGTTATCTAGTGCACGCAGCACAGTGCCAATTACTGACCGGTTAGTAAGGTCGAACTCATGGGCAAACCTAGTTAGTAACCAGTTACCATCGATTCCTATGTCGCGTTTCAGCGACGGTTGCCGAATCTCTGGAGTGCTAGTCTGGTAATGATGCCATAGTCTTTCAATAGCACGAAATGCTGGCTTGCGGTGACGCGTTTCGCCAGATCGCCAGCTAGCAGCAGCATCGGCACGGTGTAGTTCTAGTAAATCTTGGAATGCTGGATGGCCAAGCATGTGCTGCTGGTGGCTGGGCCGCATGTTTGGTAGATCATCGATCGACAGATGATGGTATATCATCCAGACTATATTGCGCGTATCGCGCGTTGAAAAACGGAGACGTCGTAGTAGGGTCGTAGCAAGCTCGGCCCCAACGGCGTAATGACGATCAAATCGTATGCGATCGTGCTTTTGACGTGGTTCCCGTTTGGTGGGGGCTTTGCCAATATCGTGCAGTAGAGCTGCCCAAGCAAGCTGCGTACTGGGATGCGGGGGCAAATTATGTAGAGTAAGCAACTCATGCTGCCACACGTCCCCCTCGGCGTGGAGTTGTGGCGGTTGGCGTACGCCTTTACCTGCGGTCACTTCCGGTAGTACCCGCGCTAGTATGCCGTACGTGTCGAGCTCGCGAAAAGCCTTGTGGCGGCTTGGGTGTATGAGCAATCTAGTTAGTTCATCACGGAGCCGATCAATAGCAATAGTCTCGATGACGCCGGTTGATACTGCGGTCTGTATAGCCTTTACGGTGTCGGGATGATAGTCAAAACCTAATTGATTTTTAAAGCGAACTGCACGCATCAGCCGCAAGGGGTCTTCATGAATCCTAATAATCGGGTTACCAATAAATCGTATAAGGCGATGCTCCAGGTCGTTTATCCCATTAACATAATCAATAACAAATCCTGTGGCTGGATCGTATGCGAGTGCGTTAATGGTAAAGTCACGCCGTAGTACGTCGTCTTCCAGCGACGCAAAGGTGATTTTTGTGGCTCGACGACCGTGATGAGCGTCAATATCTTTGCGGAATGTGGCAATTTCAAGCGTGCTGGGATTGCCCTTATGTACAAATTGTACACGGGTGACGCCGTAAGCTTGCGAAGTATCATGATATTGGGCATGGGTAAACTCGCGAAGGCCCATGATGTGCTTTGGTGTGGCATCGGTGACAAGGTCGAAGTCTTTAGGTGGGGTGCCGAGCCATAGATCGCGTACCGCTCCGCCAATTATGTAAGCAGTAAACTTGTGACGGCGTAATATGGCAGCAGCGTGTATGGCGGATTCGTAGTCGTGAGGGGCTGTTTGTTCGAACCATAGCGGCCCGATACTCTGCATAAAAATTCGAGTCGTAGTCGGTCCGATACCGTTAAATGCTAGTAACTGTGCTTCGAGCTTATGCGTATTACAGGCGTATTGCAACAGTTGTGAGAGCGAACCGTATTTGGTTTTTAGCTGCGTAGCAATTTGTATCAACTTAGTAGCAGTTGAAAAATCGTAGCGCACGTAGTGAGCTTGATCGAGCAGGCGCACTAAGGTATCCCAGTCGATTTTGGCGAGTTTGTCGATACTGGTAATGTCAGCCGCAATGAGTGTATGGTATGCGCGGCGGGCGATCGTCTGTTGGATTGGCTTGCCAAATAATAGGCTTGCCAAAAACCACCGGAATAGCTGTGCCTCAGTTTTGCTCCCGAGATCTATGGAAAGTGTTTGAGGGTCAATGATAGGGTTTGGTTTCATGGTATATTCCTGAATTGTACGTGTACGGTGTTACTCTTGCTGTCTGGGTGCGGTCTCGCCAGGTGCATCATGGCCTTGTGCGATAAGCAGTTCAAGTGCTTCGGAACGGTTCATAAAATCAACTTTGTTTGTGAACACCTCGTTAGCAGGATAGAGCGTTAAGAAGTCTAGTACGGTCTGACTAGCCCCATGCATCTTTGCGGCTGCACTGAGTATGCTGCGCGTTGCAGGAAATGATGTATTTTTGGCTAGGTAAAGCAGATCGCGCACTGGGGGTAATTGTTTGTCGTGCTTCATAAGTATGCCTTCCTAAGTAACGTTTGTACGGTCGTGTTGGTTACCTGGTCGAATGCACGGTAATGCGCCGCAATAGCTCCGGCAAAAGAATCGACCGCTTCCAGGGTCACTATATCGTCGGCAAGTGCCGTTAACTTAACCATAGCTTCACGTGAGACAACTGGTAGGGCTACTATGATTTTTTTAGGGCGTTTGCTGCGTGTCGCCTTAATGGCTGCCACCATAGTGAGCCCAGTGGCCGCACCATCATCGACCAATATGGCAGTTTTTCCCGTAACTATAGGTGGGTGCAGCATTGAGCCATAGTACAGTTTGCGGCGTTTGGCTATGAACTTGCGGGCATCAGCCTCAGCATGGTCGAGCCATTGTTTGTCGATATCCCGCACCTCAGCTTGTGCGTATACGGGCTGCTCGTTTTCTGCTACTGCGCCTATAGCGTATTCTGGCGATGTTGGATGACAAATTTTGTATACTAAGACTATTCCGAGTGGTGCGTGTAGTTGCTGTGCGACTGTTGCGGCTAGTACGACGCCACCGCGTGGTAACCCCAGAATGACCGGATGTTCGATAGTGAATGATCGCAAAGCTTCAGCGAGGTGCAGCCCGGCATCAGTGCGAGTATCGTACATGGCCAAACTCCTTTCTGCCTGGCGTTGTGCCGCAGAGCGTGCATATAACAGCCGTGGCGGAGGTAGTGCAACTACTTACCGGGGCACATGGTTCTCCGCTCGTCTAGTATTTACGCATGTATTGGCGAAGATATCAGTAGGACGTTTGATACTAGACGTCCTTTTCCATGGATAGCATTAATCGTTCTTGCTGAAGGCTGACACTGAGAATCCAGGGCACCAGGTAGCAGCTGTGATGGGGATAGTTATACTGCTCGTAGCATTGGGCGGCGTAACGAGGAGCGCGGACGCTCCTTGCTTACATAGTATGCCCGGTTTACTCCCCACTGCCATAAAATGTACTGCGGCTTTGACAGTACCCGCTGCCGCGAGTGTTATGCGCGCTGCAGTCTTTGTGGTAGTTAGTTGCTTCGCTGGAGTGCCAACAGCATTGCCGTCGGCATCTACTAGTTGTAACTCTGGGGCTCCCTGTATAGTACATGCAGAATCTCCGGTGTTTTGAAGTATTAGGTTCATGTATGAGCTATTTATAGCTGTGGCACTTACAGTACCGGTCAGATTTGCAGGGGTACAAGCTGAAAATTCTGCTGCATGGTTATTATAGGCGTTACTCTTGTTGGAGATGGTTACTGTAGCTGGTTTACGCCAATAATGCCCGGCGAGTAGTGTGCTCATAGTCCCTACGACCAGAATAAGCATTGCCACTCCTGCAATTACTGTGGCTCTCTCTTTCCACATATCTAACAGTATACTCGTATCTTGTGTTATACAGGTACTAGATAGGGCGCTCCTTCACACCCATCAAATAGCCAACAGCGCTCGCGATAAGGTGTATGATCAGCCATAGTATGATCAGCCAGACATATTGCAGCAGACTGAGTTGTACGAACGCCATTGTGGCAAGTGCGCCACCAATTATGTAATCTGTCTGGTCGAACGGGAACCAGCCTTGGCCGGGCGCTATGTTTCGTTGGCGTTTAAAAAAGCTTTCTATAGCGTCTCCGCCTAAGGCGCCAATTGCAAATAATGGCCCCACGATGAGAGTCGGTAGCTGTAGGTAATTGACTTGGCTGGTCCAAGTCTCCAATCCACTGGAGTGTGCTATAGCTAGTTGCTGCAGGCCAAGCGCCAGCGTACCGCACACAATACCGGTGATCAGACCGCGCCAGGTTTTATGTGCCCCGAATATACGGTTACCATGGTATGTCTTTCCCATATCTATCGGTGCATCAAGGTGCTTAAGTTGCGGAATTTGGGCGGCGAATATTGGAGTGACATTGGCAATTCCAGCTGGCAAAAAGAACCACAAGGCAAAGAATATATCATGTAGTAAGTGCATCTAGCGGTGGCCTCGCAGGCGGTTGAACTTGGGGTATATTCGGCCACGTACGCCCGTAGATCGCTTACTGTGCTGGGCATCCTGTAATAGGCCGGTGAGTGTTTTATACGTGGGTTTGTGGGCAACCGTGCTATACGTACGCCCCCAACCATGCCAGCCGTGGCTGTCACTGCTACTGGCGCCTGGCAGGTGGTGCGTTTGCGCCCACTGCTCTGCCAGTTTGCCGCGATTTTGTAGGCTGCGTCCGTTATAGGTTTCTACTATGTTTACAGCTGTAGCGATATTATTGAGCGACGCCAGCGATATACCTTTGCGCACGGTTTCAAATGGATGTGGTATGTATACGATACCCCGTTGTATTTGTATTCGCCTGACAGTTTCGGCCGCTGATAAGCCAGGTGGTATAGGCGTTTTCAAATACAGCCCGATGATCTCACCCTCCTGGGTGGTAATTTCTTCGCCTATGATAATCTGATTGCCAAGAGCCGCTTGCGCAGCAACGGCGAAATCTATCCGATCATGGTCAGTAATGGCAATGTAGTCAAGTGTGCCAGATTGTAGCATATGTCGGTAATCTTCTAGACGCAGCGATCCGTCTGGCGATGCTTGCGAGTGGGTATGCAAATCTATGTTCATGCCCGTAAGGCTCGGCTAATGTCGATTAATCGCTGTAGGGCTGCGAAGCTGGCCAGTACGGCGATAACGGCAGTTGCAAGGGCAACTTGGCTAAACAATAATCCAGCTGCCAGTACCGCCATGCGGATTTCGAATGGTGCTAGACCGCCGCGGAAAAGCTTATTCAGATCGGTATATTTTTTACGCTTATCCTGCGTCGCAAATATAGTCTCACCTTTGGCACGGACGTAGCTAACGCAAATTGACGCTCCACAAGCTATGACTGCAATCGCGGCGTTACGAGGATGTGATCCGCTCGCTAGCAGCAGCCCGACGCCAGTGTATAGCACTACCTCTTTGAATCGGTCGGTGGTCGCATCAAGAAATCCTCCCTGGTCGCTCACCCGGTTCTGTAAACGTGCCAGTTCCCCGTCCAGTGTGTCAAATAACCCGAAAAATATGAGTAACATAGCAGCCCAAACTGTGTGGTTGGTGGCAATAAGCGCGGCAATTGGTATGTGCATACCCATGCCAAACCACGTTACCATGTTGGGCGTTAACTTGCCTCCTGTAAAACGATTGAGTGGTACGGCCAGGGCTCGTATGCCCTGTCGTAAGGTTTGTCTGATGCGATTCACCATATCTTGTTGTTATTATTGTAGCACTTTACCACGCCTAGCTGCTCTCTTACTTTGACCGTATCTAGCTATGAATTGCTCTACGAGCGCTCTTGCTTCGTGGTCTTCAACCTGTTTTGGTGGGTGCTTCTGGAAGTAGGCCGCAGGTTCTACGATAGGCCCGGCGAGCCTGTGATCGAGTGCGAGCTTGCAACAGCGTATTGAATCAATCGCAACACCAGCGCTATTGGGCGAGTCTTCTACGCTGAGACGTAGTTCAAGATGCATTGGTACGTCACCGAAGTGCTTACTCTCAATCCGTAGGAAGCAAATTTTATTATCCTTTTGCCATGGTACGTAATCGCTTGGTCCAACATGAATATTCTCGGGAGCGATAGACTGACCATGAGCTTCTATCTGTGAGCTGACCGCTTCAGTCTTAGAGATTTTTTTGTATTGTAGGCGGTCACGTTCCAGCATATTTAAAAAGTCAGTATTGCCGCCTGTATTTAGCTGGTATGTACGCTCCACTTTCATACCCCGGTCAAGGAATAGATTGACGAGCGTACGGTGCGTAATGGTAGCACCTACTTGTGCTTTAATGTCGTCGCCGATTACCGGTAGACCGGCTTGTGTAAACCTACGTGCCCATGTGGGGTCGCTGGCTATAAAAACAGGTATGCAGTTGACGAATCCGCAGCCAGCCTCTAAGGCGGCCTGGGCGTAAAATTCGGTAGCTATCTGAGAACCGACTGGTAAGTAATTTACTACAATGTCAGCGTTGCTTGCCCGTAAGACATCTACAACGCTTGCTACCTCTTGCTTAGCATTGACCGGTATAAGTGGTGCAGTGTACGTGTTGATGCCATCTAAAACTGGTCCGCGGGAAACTTGTACCCCTATGGTTGGTACGCTGGCGAAGGTAGTGGTGTTATTTGGCTTGGCAAAGATTGCCTCAGCTACGTCTTTACCTACTTTATTGTCATTAACATCAAAAGCTGCCACGATCTCAATGTCACGAATATGGTAACCGCCAAAATTTACGTGCATGACCCCTGGTACAAACGCATCGTCTTGTGCGTCTCGGTAGTAATATATTCCTTGTACGAGTGATGAGGCACAGTTGCCTACCCCGACAATTGCCAGTTTTATATTCCGTTTAGCAGGCATAATGTGTTCTCCTTACGGTTGTCCCTTTATAGTAGGCGTTGTTGATTTATAACTCCAATATATTTATTCCATATATGTATAATCTATAATTATGGAAGATCGGCTCAAAAAGTTTGTGCAATTGGTTGACGCGGGCAGCTTTACCAGGGCGGCACATACGTTACATATATCGCAACCCGCGTTGTCGGTGGCGGTTGGTAAATTAGAGCGTGAGCTGGGAGCTGCACTGCTAGTACATGGTGTGCGTCCGATGACACTGACTCCGGCTGGTAAATTGGCCTATGCTAGCGGCAGAGAATTGTCAGTTCATACTAGTAATCTGAGCCGGCAGTTGGCTGAGCTGGCGACGCGCGAGACAACTGTATCGGTAGGTATGATTGACAGCGTGGCTGGGACTTTTTTAGGATCCTCCAAAGGGATCACTGCATTAGAACGTAATGCAGCTGTGTCATTGGTGGTAGACAATTCTCGGAATTTGGTTAACGCTATTGAAAGAGGCGACCTGGATATAGCGTTCGTGACTTCCCAGAGCCAATATGCCGATATAGTAGAGGTTATTGCTAGTGAGGCAGAGCCGCTAGTAACTGTCTGCCATAAGCGGCAGCAAGTGGCAGTGAACCGAGCAGTGCAAACCGGCTGCCTACCCTCATTTATCAGCTATGATGAAGCTTCTACTAGTCACAAGCTCATTGTGAGCGCGCTGTGGCGACGCGGTGTGACTGCCAAAACGGCTTTTTATTCAACGAGTCCTGAGGTTATGCTACGTTTAGTGCTTCTCAAAAAAGGTGTTTCCGTACTGCCTTATTCGCAGGTACGGGATCGATTAATGGCTGGTGATGTGGCGCTTGTCGGCAAGCCTCCACTGCTGGTTAGCAGGCGCATAAATGTAATAAAACGTCGTGATATGTTGGTGCCTACATCACTTATGCGTACTGCTCACCATGTTACGCATGTGCTACGTGATGTTCACACTCACGTCGATGCGTACGTTGCGGCGTCGCAGTAACCATAATACGACTGTGACGAGCAAGTAAACCGCGTCGTCACCGCGGCTGCTGGTGGAAAAGTGATAGGTAGCTAAAACTCGTGTGTGAGTTTTTACTGCTCTATTTTTGAGGACTAGCTATAGTGCATGACGTATGTGTGGAAGGTATACATTGTATGATGCTAGTGTAATCCCGGAACGGTTTCAGACTCGTGCGCTGCCGGAATCATATCATTTGCACGATAGCTACAATGTATCGCCTGGGCAAATGTTGCCGGTAATTGTACAGACTGATTACGGCCGAACGATAGAGATTATGAAGTGGGGATTTGTGCCGGTGTGGGCTCACAATCAGGACACTGCCTATCGCATGATCAACGCACGTGCCGAAAACATTTTTGATAAACCGGCTTGGCGGGGGCCTATTAAACATCATCGATGCCTGGTCCCGGCTAGCGGATTTTATGAATGGCTGGGTCGCCCCAAAGTGCACGCCAAGCGACCCTTTTATATTTTCCCAAAGGATGGCAAGCTGCTAGCATTTGCCGGTGTGTACGATACGTGGCATAACGACGCTGGCGATGAAGTCTGGTCGTACGCCATAGTCACAACTCAGGCGAGTGCAACGGTAGCGATAGTGCATGATCGTATGCCGGTCATATTGTCCCCTGCCCATTGGCGAATATGGCTTAATGGTACGGTTCAAGACCGGGGCACGCTAATGGCATTGCTACAGCCGTATAGCAATAGCAAGTTAGCATTGTATGAAGTTAGTACAGATGTAAACGTCGTCAAAAATAATGATCGTCATTTAGTGTATCCGCTTCCCAGATCCTGAAGAGTCCTATGCACGTTTATGGGGGGTATTCGTCGGTGTTAGCAGTGGATAAAAGTAACGTATTCTATTTAGAATCGTCTTTGATACTGAGCGGTTTGAGTAAACTATCGACGAAATGCTCGGCTTGCTGGTAAAAAGATGGACGCCGTGCTTTTTCGGTTTTGATATGCTGGTGCAGTTTGTGCATGGCTGGGTGGGCATCCATGTTCTTGAGGAGCAGCTTGAACTCATCATCCAAAGCTGATAGCTCACCGTCGGTTAATGTCTCAAGTCCTATGAATGCGTCACGAGCTTTGTTGTTAGCTACTATCAACTCATTTAACTTGAGCTGCAGGGCCTTGCTGTCGCGAAACTGCGTGTTCTGGATGGAAAATACCATCACAAATATGATGACGTCAGTAACAACTGTAATGGCAAGTAACCAAGTGTTGGAAAAATGAAACTCTGGACCGAGTGCTAGCCATAGAAAAACTGCAAAGATTGATAGCAAGAAGGCAGTTGTGGAGCTCCCCCACTTGGAAACGGTCATTGATATATGTTGTAACCGGTGTCTTATTTTCATGACTGCTCTCTCAGTATAAAACAATCTGCCGTTGATTGTCATGTCTCTCGGTTATTTCTAGACATCTTGTGCTATGAATATACGGATGTGATGCCGTGGCGGAAGAATGCTCTTTCTACATGGATATGAAGGGCATGTGTAACGGGTTCACATTGTAAGATATCTCGGTGCTGCTATAGGGGTGGCCCGCGTACACTGCCGATATGAAGAAATGGTCTGTCATTAGTATCTTAGTGATTGCACAGTTCATCATGATTCTGGACAGCACGGTGATGAATGTGTCCCTATCGACGGTAGCAAAAGATCTTGGTACGACTATTTCGGGTATGCAGGCTGCTATCACGTTCTATGCGCTTACGATGGCATCATTGATGCTCACTGGCGGTAAATTCGGTGATATTTTGGGAAGACGTGGTGCGTTTAAAATTGGTGTCGCAGTATATGGTGTGGGGTCATTTATTACTAGTGTCAGCCCATCGCTCACGGTACTCTTGATTGGATGGTCATTGATTGAGGGGCTTGGGGCGGTATTGGTCATACCAGCTATAGCTGCTCTAGCGGCAGTAAATTATCAAGGGCACGACCGGATTATTGCGTTTGCAAGCATCGGTGCCGTATCAGGTATAGCAGCGGCACTAGGACCACTTATCGGCGGGTTCGTGACGACCTATTTCTCATGGCGTTATGTATTTCTTTCAGAGACGGTTATTATGGCAATCTTGCTGCTGGTTGCGAATCGTATATCAGATGTAAAAATCGTGCACAAGTCTAAAATTGACAGCTTAAGTGTAATACTTTCAGTTATTGGTATGGCTATTCTGGTTTTTGGCGTACTACAGAGTAAAGTGTGGGGTTGGGTGCAACCTATTGATACGCCAACTATTAATGGTCAATCGATTGATCCGTTGGGTATCTCGGTAGTTGCGTACATGATTGTAGCTGGTTTTTTCCTACTGTGGTGGTTCTATCGTCGTCAGTTAGCTCTAGAGCGTAACGGCGGCGCCACACTGCTCAAGGTTTCATTGTTGTCTAAACGACCATTGAGGAGTGGGCTGACGACGTTGTTGTCGCAATATCTTGTTATTGCTGCAATATTCTTTGTGGTACCGGTATATCTACAAATTATTTTGGGGTATGATGCACTTAAGACGGGGATTAAAATACTACCGCTTTCGGTAGCGTTAGTATGCACTTCGTTAGTTGGCGTGCGGGCTACGCGGAGATTACCACCACGGCGCATTGTGCGCAGCGGACAAGTTGCGTTGGTGCTCGGCGTCTTGCTGCTGATGGCTGCTATAAATCCGGAACTCAAAGGTTTTCTGTTTGGACTCGGTATGTTTGTCATGGGTGCGGGGTTAGGACTGCTAGCGTCACAACTCGGCAATGTCAATATGTCAGCGGTTGGTGAGACGAATTCTGCCGAAGGTGGTGGATTACAGGGTACATCACAAAATCTGGGCTCTTCGCTTGGCACAGCTCTGATCGGTTCAATTTTTATATCTGCGCTGACATCAGGGTTTTTGGCGACGGTACAGACAAGTACGTTACCTGCTAGCATCAAAAGCTATATTGCTAGTAATGCACAGCCGGGCCTACAAGTAGTGTCTGCTACCCAGGTAAAGCAGTATGCCACTTCCAAAGGCTCTAGTGAATCCGAAGCGTCACAGATTAGTAGTATATATACTGAAGCGCAAATCGATGGGCTACGTCGGTCACTATTTTATCTTGCGGTGATCGCCTTCTTTTCGTTGCTTGCTTCACGGTATGTTCCGAGCCAAAAAACTTAAAAGGTGATCTATAATGGTGCATGGTAAGAGTGTATCGTTAGAGTTGAACGTTCGGTACTATTGGCAGTGAGTACGATCGATGGTCGTATTTGAGTTCGGCTGGTACTGTCAGCCGTGTGAGTCGACTGGGGTATCGTTTTTGCTTACCATTTATGCAACATAAGCATAGATACGGCGTAGTCTGTTAACGGAAGATTCTATAACCTGACTTTGCATGGTATAACTAAAGGTATACAAATCTGAACAATGGTATTACGTAACAATGGCAGATAAAAAATATCAAAAGAGGCGGACTTCATGTTGGATGGTTGTGCTTCATAAAAGAAGGTTAACCCGGCCACGTGTAGTGCAAATGGGGCTTTTGGCTGCTGCGTTCCTGAGTGTCGGACTACTTGGGTACAGAAGTATGCATCATTCATTCGCTGCTTCAAACTGCCCGATCTCAAATATATTGGTTGATGCATGTCATCCTTGGATAGGAGCAGCGGCAATGGGCGACCCACACGCTGCGCCGAATGCCGAGGCACAGTTTTTGTATGCCGAAAAGCAGATTGGTCGGACTATGGATATCTTTCATGACTACCATTCTCCGGGAAATTTACCGTTAAACAGCACAGAAAAGTATTTTGCTGAGCGGCCCAATACATACGTATATGTTAACTGGAAACCAGCTAGTAATTGGGCAGACGCGGATGGTGGTAACGCCACTGTTAACGCTAGTATCGACAGAGCTGCGGCTAGCATAAAGTCAGTCGCACCGCACAAAATCTTTCTGACGGTTTGGCACGAGCCTGGTAATGATGTGTCGGGTGGTACATCTTGTCCGATCAAACCGGGGAGTGCTGGTACGCCTGCCCAGTATAGGGCAATGTGGCAAAACGTTGAAAATAGGTTTAAAGCTGATGGGGTTACGAACGTTGTTTGGGTAATGAATTATATGGGTTACTCTAAGTGGGATTGTCTGGTACCACAGTTGTGGCCCGGAAATGGCCTCATTGACTGGGTTACGTTTGACGTCTATAGCATGGGTGATAGCTCGACAGTTGCTAATACTATCGGTAGGTTTTATAACGTATTGCTCAACGATAACAATAGCTCGTTCAATGTCGACGCTAAACCCTGGGGCTTGGCTGAATGGGGCGATTGTACGACGAGTGACCAGGCTCACGTCTACCAGTATTACCAGGAGATGAAAACCGCACTTGATAACAACACGTATCCACGACTCAAAATGTATATGGTATATGACTCTAATGGGAATGGCGCCGGTATGGGCTGTCTTACCGATTACAGCAAATCGGGCGTATATGATCCAACTGAGCAGGCATATTACAACAAATTTGCTGACGACCCACACTTTTTTGATCCATCGTCACCATCACCGCCAACTATTCCCGGTAATTTACACGTTACGAATGTGTCGCCTAATAGTATAGCGATAGCCTGGAATGCATCGACTGACAGCGCTGGGGTGGCGGGTTACCGGGTATACCGCGACAATATACTGATAAGCACACAGACCAGCCAAACACGTGTTGATAGCAGCTTAAAGAGTAATACGTCGTATACGTATACAGTACGTGCGTATAGTACTACTGGCAGCGTATCAGGAGCTGCAACAGTGACGGCAAGGACAACACCTCTGCCTGTCCCGGGAGGAGGTGGACCGGGTGGATCTAGTGCGGGGTCAGGCGGTAGCGGTAGGCCATCGTCATTACAGTCACTGTCAAACGGCACAAGTGTTGGTGGTAGCTTAGCGGTTGGCGGCTCGCAAACGACAGTTATAGTTGACGGGAAATTCGTATCGAAACATGGCCAGCTGAATACGACATATCTGACAAATGGCGAGCATATCGTTACGACGAAGACGAAAAATGCGAATGGCACGGTCACAACGGCAACCCGTATTATTGACGTGCAGAATAACCTAAACACCTGGCAGACGGTGCGTAACCTCGCACTCAGCGCGCTACGTACGTATCCGATTCTGTTGAACAAAGATATGTGGACCGGTATCGCTGTCGCTATGGCGGGAGTCGGGTTTGTCCTATATTTCTTTGTCTACCGTCGACCGTTTTACAGGACGCTACAGAAAAAACTTGGAGGTTCATAGCTACTCACGGAAGTACCCTGGAGCGTCGACGTGCTGATGCTTTGGTACGCTGTAGCCATACCACCATTGACCTACATCAGGCTTGCGTACAAAATGGAAATATGTCAAATGCGTATAGTGAAGGCCTGGCGGTTTATGCACAAAATTCGCGACAGGCTTTCGAGAATCACTTGAGGACCTTGATCAGTATACCGACCATTAGCGCAGATCCGCATCACAAGGCGGATATTAGGCGTGGTGCTGAGGCCGCCGTACAATTGTTACAGGGTCTAGGTTGTGCAGTACGGTTGGTCGAAACGGCTGGTAACCCGATAGTGTTCGGCGAGCTTATCAATGATGCTAGTTACCCTACTGTTCTAGTATATAACCATCTTGATGTGCAGCCGGCAGAAGTTGCTAATTGGAAAACGAACCCATTCGACTTAGTCGTTGATGGGGACCACTATATAGGTCGTGGCACTACCGACGATAAAGGTCCTGCATTAACGGCACTGATGGCTATGGGGTATACCCAACAGTGTGCGCTGCCACTGAACTATAAGTTCGTATGGGAACTTGAGGAAGAAATAGGTAGTCCGCATTTTGAGGATTTTGTAAAAGGTTCGCTGCAACAGCTGGTTGCAGATTCGGTTGTTGTTTCTGATACTATTTGGGTCTCTGCTGACAAACCAGCCATACCTGTTGGCCTGCGAGGCTTGATGGCGCTTGAAATTAGTCTACGGACAAGCGAGGCGGATACACACTCTGGTCTAACTGGTGGCGCAGCAAGGAATCCTGTAGGCGAGCTCGCACAGATTGTGAGCGAGTGCTATGACGCGGTGAGCGGTCGAGTAAAAATTCCCCATTTTTATGATGATATGGTACCTGCTACAGACCAACAATTGAATGATTTTGTTGCGTCAGGTTTCAGTGTTGAGAGGTTTAAACGTGATCATGCGTTATATTCTCTACGTAGTCAAAACGTGCGCGATGTGTTAAGGCGGATTATGGCGCAGCCGACCTTTGAAGTCCATAGTATTGGTGGTGGCTACGTTGGCCCTGGTCTTAAGGCGATCGTTCCGCCTCAAGCAACCGCTAAGGTCAGTATGCGTCTAGTAGCAAATCAGGATCCGCACAGGATTTTTGAACTTGTTAAACGATTTATTGTTGTACGGCATCCTGATGTGAGGGTACGGGCTAGTGCAGTATTACCACCCTACTTGGCTGAGTCCGATGGACTATACTTAAAAGCAATCAGTACTGCAATGGAATTCGCGTTCGATAGAAAACCGGCTCTCGTACGTGAAGGCGGCTCGATTGGTGCGGTCATAACACTTGCGAAATATCTGAAGGTACCTGTCGTGATGCCGGGTTTAAGTCTGCCCGAGCACGGATACCACGCACCCAATGAACATTTTGATTGGCATCAGGCTTCAGGTGGCATCAAAATGTATGCAAAATATTTTCAGGAATTAGCGACATTAAAACCGTGACTGCAGTGGTGGTGTGTTTTTTGCCAAGTCGAAGGGCGGCCCGCTTGGTTTAAGTGGAGGTGCTTGTCTATATGGCTTTTGTCTCATGGGATATGACTCGAGACTCCATGCTGCCGTGCGTGCTGTTGCTATTGCGGTACAGCTGGCTAATGCCGTAGCCGATACTGGCCGCTGCAATACTGGCAATACCACCAAGCACGAGTGGCAAGCGTCCTCCAAAGTTGTCGGCCAGCCAGCCAAGAAAAGGTCCGCCAATCGGTGTTGTCCCTATAAGTAGGACTGTCTGCAGTGCTAGTACTCTGCCACGCATGCTAGGTTCGGCTGTAATTTGCGCTAGCGATGTCGTAGACGTGGTGTATAGAATGCTGGCGCCACCGATAAAGAACGCAACAGATGTGGCGGTAATAACATTTGGTGATGCAGCAAGCGCGAGCATAGCGATGCCGAGCGCCATCGCTCCTGCTATGGCATGTCGTAATCGCACGAGTGTCTTATGGGCAATAACTAATGCAGCTATGACGGAGCCGACACTCATAACTGAGTAGATCACGGTATATGTGGCGCTTGCTTTATGCAATCCATCGGTGACGAACAACGGCAAAGTAACACTGAAGTTGTAGGATAAGACGCCGATGATTGTAAGCATGAGGAAGCTAATCCACAGCGTGGGTTGCGATAGTACATAACGCAACCCCGCGCGAACCGCGCCTTTGAGTTGTGTCTTTGAACGATGGCGATATAGCTCTTGCGGGCGCATTCGTATAAGCGAGTAGAGTACGGCTAGATAACTTATCGCATCTACACTGAAACACCAGCCATAGCCTATGGTTACTATCAGTATACCGGCCAGCAATGGGCCGAGTATACGCGACATATTCACGATGGTGCTGTACATAACAATCGCGTTGGCAACGTCTTCCTCGGGGACCATTTCACTGACGAACGACCGCCGGGTTGGATTGTCAAATGCTAAGAAGATACCGCCTGCGGCCGCCAAAATGTATAACCCAATAAGTGACGTGTGCGGTAAAAATGCCAGGACTGCCAGGCCAATGGACTCTGCCATCTCTAAGCTTTGTGTCAGTAATAACAGGTGTTGCTTGTTGTGACGGTCTGCGATTACGCCGCCCCAGATAGATAAGATGAGTATCGGTCCATATTGGCAGGCGGTCAATATACCGACTGCTAGCCCGCTATGTGTTAGTTTTAACACCAACAAAGTCATTGCTATGTTAGTAAGCCAGTTACCTGTATTTGAGACAATTTGCCCCATAAAATACAGGCGGAAGTTTCTGTGTTTAAGTGACGAGAATGTCGTACTGAATTTACGCCGAGCATAATTACCCAGCGTACCCATGCTGTCTGGTTCCATCTTGTTCCTTATTAGATCTTGTTACAGCTGTCAATTATACCGTATGCGTACTGTCGACATGCTCCCAAGCTTAACAAACGTACGGATGGGTACAAACATTGCTATAGTGTATCAGCTGTTTTTGATGGTCCTTTTGCCGTACGCGTCAAACTGATTACAGCGATTGGCGGCGAATTTTTTGTAATGCAACGAGCATTAACTTTGCGATGTCTTCGTATTGGATCTTGTCAATAGCTTCCTGGGCGGGTATCCACGCTGCACGTTCGATCCAGTCTTCCGGTTGCAACATATCGCTGCCGCCATGTGCTCGCATCAAAAAGATTTGCATAACCATAAGTACTAGACTCTGTTCACGGCGGTACCGGAAGCTTACCTTCCCTAGCCACAGCAGAATGCTTAGGTTGGCATCCAAGCCCGTCTCTTCATATATCTCTCGGGCGGCAGTCTCTTCGGCGGACTCATCTGGTTCGACGTGTCCTTTGGGTATAGTCCATCGACTCTTTGCGTCTTGTATAAGCAAGAATTCTATTTGCTGAGTCTTAGTATTACGGCGAAATACTATGCCACCCGATGTAGCTTCGCGAACTACTTCGTTAATGGCTGGCGTACGTTTATTGACAAATTTCCGGAATCCGTAGATTGGGCGTGGTCGCTGCATAGCTGGTACTCCTAATAATGAGGTTTTTTGGTTGCATAAGGTAATCTGTGCGTTGACTCGCCGTTCGCTGCTAGGGCAGCGCACCCAGGGTGTCTATAGAGCGGGACATAGTGTCTGTAACACCTACTACAACACCTTATAGTATACGTTAAAGGGCTAGGCTTTACTATACACGTCTGCACGCCGTTACTGTTTTGGCTATTCTTTGCGCTGCTCGTGTGATGCAGCCTTGCATCGGTATGGCGGCTGTGTTCGCAGGTGCGGCACGAGCACCTATCACGTCGGTGATTATACTGTTTGAGCTGACGGGCGACTATTCTATTATCTTGCCACTTATGGCTGCGGTCGTAATCAGTACGTTTATGGCGGACGCACTTTCAAAAGAGTCTATATACACGCTCAAACTTAGTCGGCGAGGTATCGATTTGAACGCCGGCAGGAGCAATGAGCTGATGCGAAAAATACGTGTGCGTGAGGCTATGGATACGCGTATTGTTAACGTAGCGGCATCTACGACTATCACTGCAGCAATCCGGAAACTGCAATCGTCAGGCCCACGCGGTACTTGTCCATGACACAAATGGTAAGCTTCTTGGCATGCTAACCGCGCAAGAGCTTGAAGAAGCAGTTATTACCCAGCCGCAAAACAAACGTATTGGCAGCGTCGTTACGGCAATAACGGATGCAGTCCATGAAGATGACTCACTCCATGATGCGGTTGGGCAACTCGGGGTCTCAGGCAATACAACCTTACCAGTCTTTAAAACAGACGATACTGATGCCTACATGCGGAACTGAAGTGATACGCCCAGGGTCGAGAACATAGCATTCGTAAGTGCCGAAGTAGTAGGCGTAGGATTATGGTATGGCTCTCTCTGGTCTAGAACATGTAACGTCATGTTCTTGTACCTCTGCCTGTATTTGCGGGTATCAGTTCTACTGATATATATATTGGAATGCACGAACGTAGCATGGACTTGCTGTAGCTGAACTTTGGCATGGACGATGCAGCTCAACAGGGACAAATACTGAATCAGCGGCCAAACGCGGCGCTCAAGTAGCTGCAGTAACATCCCCTAAAAGCGAGCAAGTATATATTTGGTTTATCGCGGGGTATGGTTACAAGCTGTGGATCTGTTCGATGATTTTGGCGAACTGCTCATATGATGCTGGATCGGCGTCCTTATTCGCGGCGTAGATAGCATGTTGGATTCCCAGGCTCTTTAGCTCATCAATTTTTTGCATAGTTCCGTTTATGTCGCGAGCTGCGGACGTGACATCTATACCGACTAAAGCAGTTTTCTCTATATCATCGTATGAGCGCCCCTGCTCTTCACAGTGCTTCTTGAGTACATCAATCTTGTGGGCTAATAGTGCACTATCGCGAGCAAATAGATTGCACGCATCGCCATATTTTGCCACAAACCTCAAGGTTTTCTCTTCTCCGCCACCGCCTATAAGAATGGGCGGGTGCGGTTTGCTAATTGGCTGAGGTGAAAGATATGGTTCTGGCAGTGAGTATATCTTGCCCTTAAACGGCGTGCTATCGCTTTGCCACATTTGTAGTGCTAGTTGCAGGGTGTCTTCTAGCCGGTCAAAGCGCTTTGAATTAAGTGGATCAAGTAAGCCAAGGGCTTTCGCTTCTTGGTCATTCCAACCGGCGCCGATACCGAAGTATGCTCGGCCTCCAGATAGGACGTCGAGTGTCGTGACGGCGTTTACAAGTACGGCCGGTTCCCGATAGATAACACCCGTTACCATTGTACCAAGCTTAACGGTCTTGGTTACGCCTGCTAGGTAGCCAAGCGTGGTGTATGCTTCGAGCATTGGATCAGTGTATGGACCGATGTTTGGTAGTTGGAAGAAATGGTCCATTACCCAAATGCTGTCAAAGCCAGCAGCTTCAGCCGATACGGCGATACGTTGCAGATGTTCACCGATGCTGCTTTCTCCTCCGGTATAGTCAAAACGATTTATTTGTAGCCCTACTTTCATATGCGAATCTCCTTTTATAGTTTATGTAGTACTGGCACTACTTCTTTTCCTAGCATCTCGATAGTCGCTAGTTGATCAATTGAGGTAGTCTGGATACCGACAATGTCGGCGCCCAGCTCGGCAATGAGCGGCGCGTACGTGGTTATGTAATCGGCAGCGTTTTGCACCCGACTGAATAGATTGAGTATTTCGCCACGGGGGAGCTTATCTGCTTCTGTTTGCAGCTGTATCGGGTCAATAGCCTCGGCGCGGCTGGGTGCGCGCAGACCTCGCTGTGACTGCAGCGCCTGCCATGCTTCAGTATCATTCTGGGCGAGGATGGACCAGCGATTGGCAACAACTGTATAGTTGTTGTTCGCGACCGCCTTAGCGGGTAATATAACATTCTGCTTTGCGTGCTCAATATTCTTGGCACTTACGATAATGCCGTCATAGTGCTTTCCTGCCGTAGTCGCACTTTGTGGGCCACCAGCTGCAAGCAAAATGGATACCGTGTGTTTGGGTGGGCTGTACAATTTTGCAGCACTAGTTTGGTAATAGTTACCATGAAAATTGAGTTTTTCGCCAGCTAGGAGACGTTGTATGATCTCATGCGCTTCGGCTAATCGAGCGGCCCTTTCTTTGTAT
This sequence comes from bacterium, assembly GCA_021851735.1. Classification (GTDB taxonomy): domain Bacteria; phylum Patescibacteriota; class Saccharimonadia; order Saccharimonadales; family UBA4665; genus JAJZCD01. Next base: position 81,925 of record JAJZCD010000001.1, read on the forward strand.
GGGGGTAGTACAAAGCCTAGCGGTCCCTCGTTGATGTTCTCACCTGTCCCAATACCAAGTGTAAAACGTCCGTTGCTCAGACGATCAATAGTCGCCGCTGCTTGAGCAATGACTGCCGGGTGAAACCGGAAGAGTGGTGCTGTGACAGCGGTCATAAGATTAATATGGGTCGTTTTGACAGCGATCGCGCCAAGTGTCGAGAATGCGAATCCACTTGCGCTATGGTCGTCAACCCACGGGTGGAAGTGCTCGGAGATCATTACTCCGTCGAAGCCGACAGCTTCTGCTGTAACGGCCTGATTTACGATTTCTTCTGGTTGGAATTGCTCGTCAGAGCAAAATAAATATATCTCCGCCATACTTCAGTCCCATTGTATAGCATTATATGACGTAAAATGTAACATTTTTCATAGTTATGTAGGGAAAAGCTTACGTTTCAAGTATTCATCGATTTGGCTCTGTGTCTTGTTGCTGGCGTAAGGGGTGGTTGTGTAATAGACCCAACGAATGGTAGATTGTACCCTGTGTCACTATGATTAGAAAAAAACAACCATTATTTGTACACCCTAACCGTCCTTTGGCGCAATTTACTGACGTACTGCACGAAGTGTGGCAACTGCCAGTTTTGGAAGACAAGCGCGGCCAGCATATAGAGGCCCACTACGAGTTTAACGGGCAGATATGTACACTGCGGTGTTACAGCCGTGTCATACGCGCTGGTGTCGACAGCGGCCCTGTGATGTTGTATTTCCCCTGGTACGGAGGTAAGAGCACACAATTGTACAAGCTGTTCAATGTTGCAAAGGGCTGGAGGTGTGTCGGTATTGATGTGTTCAGTACTAGAGAGGATTTTAGAGCTATACTCTCCTCGGCGCTTGGGTCTCAGTATGCTTACGCACTTGCTATGCGTATGACGGCCGAACAAATTCATGCTGTGCATAATGCCCACAAACGCGTTGGTGCCATAGGCTTTTCGTTTGGAGCTAATGTGCTAAGTGCGTATGTGTCGCAAGGCTTGGAATTGCCGGATGCTGTTGTATCGATAGAAGGTGGCGATATATTAGAAACGGCGCTGCAGACAAAATACCGCAAGCACGATGTCGATCCGCAAACGCTGGCAGTCCTTAATCGAGAACCCGGCATTTTGCCGATTCAGAAGCCTATAACCGGTAAAGCAGCGTCACTGTCTGCGGCAGTAATAAACGATACAGATACTATTGTATTGGGACAATCTGCGCTATGGGGTAATGCTGCGCACAAGATGCATATCAGTGGGAGACACTTTAGGACGCCGTTTCTCAAACAAGCTAAGATTCGTTTATTTATACGAAACCACTGCGAAGAGCTACTAGTTGGGTACTAAATGACTGGCGTAGGCTGCAGTTATTAGTTATCGCCACCACCACCTCCGTCGCCACCACCACCACCACTCGGTGCGGGTATGTAGACGGGAGTGATAATCTTCTGGATGATAATTTGCGTCCTTGTTTGTACTTGAACTTTAGGAACAACTGGTTTGGCAACGACTTGAAAGTCAGCATAAGGGAGCGCGGTGTAGTTCGTGGCTAACCCAACGATACGATATATACCTGGCTTATTAAAGAGTTGCGGCCATTTAGCGAAGCTTTGCGTATAGGAGCCACCCGCCGGTATGGTCCGCTGCTTAGGCTCACCCGCACAGGCCGATGCGGCCGCCGTACTATGGATGCGCACCCATGAATTATTGGTCCACGAGTATACGTACAATGGTTCTTGTGGGCAGGTATTGACAAATGAGATTGGCGTGTCCAAATTGTTTTTGAGCGTGTAGCTAATCTTCTCTCCAACAGTATACTTTGTTTTTGAAGTGGTCAGCTGCAAAGTACCGCTTGCAAAACTGAGTGTGTTCACGCGCTTAGCCTGCCAATAGACAGAGAAGATAAAAGCTGAGATTAACAGCACGTACAACAGAATCCATCCTGATAGGCGTTTGCGCTTGTTTCGCTCGCGAATGGTGGTGACGGTAGTCGTTGGACTCATTACGCTTACACTCTCCTACGCAATCGATAGACAATGGCGACAGCAATGCTTATGCCGAACGCAATCCATATGACCCGGAAGATACCGTGCGTCAGATCGGTACCGAGAAAAAGTGCATGGAAGAAGACGAAGATTATTGTTAAGTAAGCGAGAAAATGAAACGCTTTCCAGGTGTGAGGTTTCTTGTCTATCCAGAGGATTGATGTCAATATGATGGCGAGTACACAGTAAAGTGACAAAATGCCGAGTGCTACGTATAGGGAACCGAGATGGTGGCCGGCTATGGATACTTCGCGGTAGTTTGACCGGAATGGGATAAGAATCTGGATGATCGTGAAGGGTACGTATTTATCGAATAGTAGCGCCACGACGTGAATTACAGATGAGATCGCGAAGACGTAAGCAACTGCTTTGTGTGTTGCCCATGCAGTTAACGGCTCAAGAAATTTGAACGTTTTGCCGGTAATAAAGCCAATCCCTGAAAGCATCAGCAGCACTAGTGAAAATGCTGCCACAAATCCGGCTGCTCTGGTAATGTACCAAGGCCATGATGCCTTTGCGCGCGTTTCAAGCTGTTTTGAAACTGAAGGTCCTTGTACAGGTTGGATAATAATGTTTGGTGAAGCACTGGTAGTAAACTGCGACGTAGCTGATGAGACATTTGCTGCTGCAAAAACCGGAGAAGTTTGCAGTAAGCTTGCTGCAAATGCTAATAGGATAATGAGCTGAGCGATTGCGGGTACTTTACGCATAGTTATTTTCTATCATTATACCATTACCGAAACGAAGTAAACGGGGTACTTTTTTATCAGAGCGACATTGCATCACGGCGGCACGTACGCCCTGCCGTTTGAGAAATGGCACACAGTGATCGCTGCCCAATATAACCGCGCAGCTTGCCAACACATCAGCGCGGAGCACTGAATCGTCACATATGGTGGCGAGCAATATGTCCGTTTCAGCGGGCTGGCGCGTGCGCGGGTCTATAAGGTGGTGCCACTGCCTTCCCTGTTTTGTGCCATGATGCACCGTAATGCCTGATGTAGCTACGCCACAATGACGTGAGATTGTAAACGTACCAATGTTTTTTGTTTGGTCGACCGCACTTTGTATACCAACTGACCACGATTCTTTATGTTCGTCATTGCCGCCAATCGCTATATCTCCACCGAATGAAAGCCAGTAACCGGTTATAATGTCTGGCAGGTCGCGACGTAGTTGGTCGGCTAAGTAGCCTTTACCGCAGCCGCCTAGGTCAAGTGCAGTACCGTAGGGTATACGTGCCCAATTGTCTTCGATTTCTAATCGGTCGATCGACGTGACCGATTTGCGCGAATGATCATCCACAGTGTCTTGTTCGCGTCCAGGCACTCGAGAATGAACGTATCCGGACGCTTGCAGTGCCGGCAGGACAAACGGATTATATAAACCATCGGTTTTGAGAGCCATAGCTTGGGCCGCAAGCAGTATGTCATGGAATGCTGGAGATATGACTTGTTTACTACCGGCATTCCGGTTGAACATAGATAGCTCGCTGCCGGGTAAAAATCGACTGAACTGACGCTCAAATAAAAATATCGCTCGCCAGAGCTTCTTGTACAGTGCATCTATCTTGGATGTACTTGCGTCACTCACCAGTACTATGCCAGTTTTACTTCCTAGTGCGATACACTCTTGGTAGTACTGCATGTCTGAATCTAAATACAGCGGCCCGATGGGGTCGTTTGACAAGCTGGTGCCGGAGCTTTTATTGGTGCGGCGTATATTGGTGCAATGGTCTGCGGCTGTGGGTTGGCGGTACTTGGAGAGGTACCTTGCGATTGGTTGTTTGTCGATATCTTTGGGGTAGTTGGTGCGGTAATGACGTCTGGTGACGGAGGGATCGTATTGACAAGCTGATCAAGTTGTTTCTGGCGTGCGTTTGTAATAATGTACGGCGTTGTCTTGGTTGGCTTTTGAGTAGTCGTTGGCGGTAGGTTCCGTAAAAGGTCGCTAACCATTACGACGAATGTTCCGAGCGCAATACCGACGGCGCCGAGTGTGTAGGCGTTAGCTGGCCAACTGCGCAAGATGCTGGTTTGCTTAGGTGATGATTGCGTGAATGCCTCAGATAGTACGTTGGTCTTTGGCGCACCTTGCTTGGTGAGCGTGCCTGACATTGCCTTCATGAATACGGGAGGTCCGCAGATGAAGAACCTACGGTCATCGTAATGTTTATTGGTGACCTGGTCGAGTAGCTCAGGAGTGACGCGCCCAGTCACAGCTTGCTCTTTTGGAAGCTGATCAGCTGGACCGTGGCCGATTACGAATATAACCTTGAGGTTCGGGTGAGTTTGCTGGATGGCACGTAGCTCGTCGCCAAACGGTATGTCATCTTGTGTCGCGCAACTATACAACAGGGTTACGTCGTTATCGGCATTGAGCGCACTGAGATACCGCATCATACTTATAAACGGCGTTATTCCGATACCGCCGGCTATGAAGACAGCAGTCTTATCGCGAGATGTGTCAAAGACGAAACCACCGAAGGGCCCATTGACATCAACTAAGTCGCCTTGCTGGAGTTTACTTAAAGACGTTGTAAAGTGCCCCCTGACCCGCATACTGAACTGTAATGTATGTTGGTCGGTTGGCGAACTAACGATTGAAAAGCAACGAGCATGAGAAAGCTTATTACGCTTTTGGTAGCTAATTGCAGCGTATTGCCCAGGTTGGAATGCCAGTGGGCGTTCAGATTCATCGCGTTGTAGTGTTAGCCGTAAGGTTGACGGTGTTACCTTTGTGCTTTCTTGAACAATATAGGTAGGCATGCTTGTGGCTATTATAGCATCAGAATATGTCTGATTTGATTGTTTTTTTGCATGATAGGCACTATTTGTAATGGATGCCTATAACTCCTTTCTATCCGGGGTTATTGCTTAACAAATTTCTAGCGCGTACACTAGATTACAAGGGAGCTATGATACATGGCAAAGCAGACTGTAGCTATAATTTTTGTACTTGTGATGGTTGCTACTATCGTTACGGTAGATCTAACACTCTTTAGACATCAGTTTCGAGAGCGATTGTTGTCAAACGTAGGTATCGTGTTAATTTTTATGGCTGTCTATCTACGGTTCCTGCAGCGATAGGCCATGGTGTTCATGTAGGGGCACTGGATGGAGATCCGCAGCTACTGGCTTGTATACTTTCGGGATACGTACCCGGCGTAAATTTTTACTGGATTTTGCGGTAACTTGTATTGTAATGAAAATGGCTTGCCCAGAAGCCCTACGTAATTTATTACGTGCATGCAGTACTTTCACCTCACTGATTATAGTATCTTAAACTGCGTACATCTATAGAAGTGTGCAGCATTGGTATGTTGTAGCCATAGATAGTACTGTGTCTTCAATCCGGTCGTAAGGGTGCTTACGCCGCGCCGCGGTGGATGGTACAATTTAAGGTAAAGCGTTAGGGGATATTGTATGGCAGAGCTAACCTACTATCAGGTTTTGGGATTGTCGGAAGGTGCTACTACCAGTGAGATAAAGGCACGTTACCGAAAGCTTGCAAAGCGATATCATCCTGATTGTCGTGGAAATACACAGCTCATGGCCCAGATTAATACTGCATACACCGCACTCGCTGATCCTAGACAGCGCTATAGGTACGATCAGGAGCTTAAGCGGACGTCGGTACGACACACAACACCATCACATGAGCCTAGGCCTACCCGTTCACAGCCGCCTTCCGGAGTTGTTGATAATAATCGTGATTCAACGCAATGGTTCTCTTGGTGGAAGCTATGGGCTGTCGGAAGCTCAATTATGCTTGCCGCTATCATTGTTCTGTCTCTCACGCCTCATGGCAGTATGCATTATTCGAAACACGTCAGCGCTGCTAAAGTTTCAAATAGTGCGACAAAAGCGGGTACGAAGGCGGTAGTCGGGGTGCAGCCTGTATCAACCGCATCTGGTCAGCAGACTGATCAAGCGAAGTCACAAATGGAAAAAGCAGAGTTATGGGTGTCACAATACGAAAAGCGTGTTGGACAAGATATACATCAATTCCAGCATGACCACAAATGGGCTCAAAATCCTAAAGGCGTCAATGACCGTATTGTGACGAGTGCATTCTCTGCAACGATGACGCCCACAAGCGCTCCGCTTCCCCGCCCGTTTGCTCTTCCACATAGTTTCGGTGTACTGCAGGGTACGTATTATTACAAAGTTGCATTTGTAACGCTTAATGGTACGGAATCAAATCTTGGGCCAGCGTCTGTGGGCGTTACGTTGAACCACCAAGCGGCATTACTGTCTCATATACCGATAAGCCCTGATAGCTCAGTATCGGACCGAATAATCTATCGTACAAAAGCTAATGCAAAGGCGTCAGGTACATATTACTATCTGACATCAATACACAATAATTCCACAACTTCATACCTTGACGATACTCCTGATAACAGTCTTGTATCGGTAGCTTATTGAGTGTTCGGTTGAGTTATTGACGACTACCTTCTCCTTGATACGTTAGTGGATTTTTGGAGTACGGCGATCTAGGCTTGGTTATATTGCGTAGGCCGCTGCAGTATTACCAGATTGGCAGCTATTACCTGCTGATGTGCGGTCGATATGGTGTAATTCAATCGCATACACATTTATTGTTTGTAATTATTTTTTACCGGCAGACCAGAGTTTTGATGGCCACCAGATTACCTTTCCTAAATCGTAGCTTATTGCTGGCACGAGTAAGGATCTTACTAGAATGGTGTCGAGTAATACTCCGAAAGATACGATGAAGGCGATCTGTGCCAAAAATAAAATCGGTATGACGGATAGTGCTGCAAATGTAGCTGCCAGCACAACTCCAGCTGACGTTATAACGTTACCGGTGATTGACAGTCCTTTTACAATCCCCTGTTTGGTACCAGATCGTAATGATTCTTCCCGTACTCTAGTCATGAGAAAAATATTGTAATCAATGCCCAAGGCGACCAAGAATATGAAGCCGAACAGTGGGACGGACGGATCAGCGCCCGGAAAATGCATGATGTGGTTAAAGACGAACGCGGATGTCCCAAGTGTTGCCGCATACGAGAGTATGACACTGAGTATCAATATGACAGGCGCCAAGAGGGACCTTAGTAACACTATGAGTATTACTAAGATTACTACAAGCACCAGTGGAATAATTCTATGCAGGTCGTTCTTGGCGGTTGTATTGCTGTCCAGTTGGATCGCACTTGTTCCTCCTATAAGCGCGTACAAGTTATCTTGCGCGAGGCTATCGCGTAGCCGTGTAATTGTTTGTTGGGCTGTTTTCGACTCAGGTTCGGTGGTGAGTGTAGCGTTTAGTAGCACCTGGTTATTTTTTATGGAGATCTCATTTGAGTTAATAGAGCCCAAGGGTCTTTGTCCTTGGTAGGTTAAAATTGTCGGGTTGACGACATACTTATTTTGAGCAACTACTTGCATAACTTTTTTGTAGTCTTTGGTGAGTGCTACGATAACTATCGGGCTGCCGCTACCGGCCGGAAAATGTTGTTTAAGCACAGCTTGGCCGGCGACGGCGTTAGAGTGACCGAGAATAGTCTGCGTGTTAGGAACTCCTGACGCGTTAAGCTGTGCCAGGCCAAACGCTAATATGATCAATGCTGCTGAGGTGACCCGCCAAATTGTAGCGGGCTTCTTAGCTACAAAACCGGCTATTTTACTCCACAATGTTGGCTTACTGCTTATCTGGGCCGCATACCGAGGCTCGAACGGCCAGAATGCTTTCCTTCCGAAGATAATTAGTATTGCCGGCAAAAAGCTCAGCGCTGCTAAAAATGAGAATGCTATGCCAAAAGCAGCGACTGGGCCAAGACTCTTATTGGAGTACAGGTCGGAAAATAACAGACAAAGTAGTGCGAGGATTACTGTCAAAGCGGAAGCGCCGATTGGCTCGATCACTGCCCGTAGTGAACTGATCATTGCCGACCATTTTGATTCAATGTGGTGCAACGACTCTCGATAACGTGCGACTAAGAGCAAAGAGTAGTCTGTAGCCGCTCCGATAACCAAAATCGATAGTATACCTTGGCTCTCGCCGTTAAGCTTGATGATGCCGTGGAGGGCTAATTGATAAATTAGTAGTATTGCGCCGGTGAGCGCAAACATTGCAGTAAGCAATACAATGACGGGCAAAATGATAGAGCGGTATACTAACAGGAGAATAACAAAGACACTAATTAGTGCTACAACCAAGAGTATGCCGTCAATACCGCTGAAAGCGTCTACGAGGTCTGCAGATAAGCCTGCTGGACCGGTGACATAGTATTTCATGCTTTCCGGCGCGTGTTTGGAGAGCATATTTCTCAGCTCTTTGATGGTTGTTGGTGTGTTTGAAGAGCTTTCAACGGTCACGATATATTCAACGGCCCGTCCGTCTTTTGAAGTTATTGGCCCGAGTATGGCGTGTACTGACTTACTAACACCTGAGATATTTTTTATGGAGTTATCTAGCTGTTCCAATGCTCTGAGTTGCTGCTGGTTAATTCTCTTGGAACTGGTTACGACGATTATCGCGGGGATGGTATTAGTTTTGTAGAATTTCTGCTCTATCTTCGCGACTTTCGTTGAAGCGGCACTTGTTGGTAAAAAAGCTACCTGATTGTTGTCTATGACGTTATTTAATTTCGAAAAAGTTTTGCCTCCGAAACCCGAAATGCCCAGCCAAACTAGTATGGTGACTACCGGTAGTAGTATCCTAAGCCATTTTGGAAATTGAGGAATTATAGGCTTCATCAGCATAATAGTAGCCTAACTGTTAGGAATCTACAAAAGCAATTATTACTGGCTCTAAGCATTTCGCCGTATATACTTTCACTGGCTGGCAAGTGCTAGCAGATTAGACCCATCGTTTGGCGGTATGCTATCTATAGCGCAGAAATGGTATGCATGGAAAACTAAAGTTTACGTGTATCATATGCCCAGTGTAACAAGGCTTGCCGTCGTCGAGGCTGGCACGTTATTTCACCTCGCGTACAAGCTTTTTGTAATTGCGTAATGTGCCGCCTCATAGCTAGCCAGCGTCGTATCTGACGGTTGTCTTCGTCGGGAATACGGCGGCCAAGAAAATAGCGGCAATACCATAGGAACCAGCCCTTGGGGTCTTCGAAGTAGATCCAGCCTTTGCGCTGCCACACCGCGAGTGGTTGGCTCGCGTTGACACCGAAATAATTCCACTCAGGATGCGCTCCGTCAGTAGATAGCTTGACATTAGTAAACCAATCTTCAGGGAATTCACGAGGAGCTTCATGAAAATAGTCTCCACCGAAGATGCCGAGAGCAAGCAATTCCTTCGGGGTGAGTTGTGGTCGGAAGGCTGGGTCAAAGCCCTTCCCCTCCGGAGCGGTCAGGCTGTAGCTATATCCTTCTTGATATGTTTCGTTGACCGCAACGACGGTACGGTATTGATGTTGCATTGCTTACCCTTTTTTTGGCAATGGAATAAGCAGCCTGGTCCGTTGCTTGTATTGCTGATATTCTGGCTTGTCACCCCAGCGCTCATCGGCATTCTTCTCAAGTATAGGTATGCCACTAACTCGTAATAAAAGAATGGTAATAAAGATTGGGCTTATGATGCCGATGACTTTTCCGAGTAGGCCAAGATTTGGCAGCGCATATACGTATACACCAACCCACACTAGTATTTCGCCGAAGTAATTGGGATGACGGGCATAATGCCAGAGCCCGCTGTCTATCCAGGGATGCTGAGCATGTTTTTGGCTACGGAAGCGGTATTTTTGCTGATCCGCGATTGTCTCTATGACCAATCCGGCAAGCCATATGCTAATTCCGAGTATTGCGAATTGTTTCCATGTACTATTGCCTTGAAGTGCCAGTGCAATTGGCAGGGTTAGTATCCATGCTGTTATGGCTTGGCCAAGCCAGAACGTACCAAATTTTACAAATTTTTCGCGTATACCATCAAAACGTCTATCCTTGCCAACGTGCAGGACGCGGCGCAGTAGGAAGGCGCCAATGCGTACACCCCAGACAATGACAAGGCCGGTGCCTATGAACGCATACGGAGTTTTGTGGGCGTGCACTAGAATTAGTAAGGCAACACCGATAAAGCTAATGGCGTATGAAATGTCTGTCAATTTGTCTGACTGCAACCAGTAGGCAATGAGGAACATGATTCCGTTTAAGGCTAACGCTGCAACCAAGGTTTCGATCAGGATATACATAGTAAGTGTACTATAGCATGCTCTATTCTTTAGCGCAGGAAGCACATCGCTAGAACTGTATGGAGACCAGGTGACAGTTTGAGTATTAGGGCTTTCCGATAATTGGCGCTTGCCTGATAAACGACTTATGCTCGAGTATTTCAAGGGCTGCTTGCCCTACCTCTTGACGACTGACGTACCATTTGGTCGGTCCGTGTAGGCGTAGTTGGTACGGCTTGGGTGTCGTATTTTGTAGTTTCAAAACACGTAGCACGGTCCAGTCGAGGTCGCTTTCTTTGAGTACGTCGACGTGGTCTATGCCGTCACGTACGCGTCTTGGGTCGATAAGGCTGATACTGATATTTAGGATACGGTCGACTATGGTGATGCGGTCACCAGGGAATCGTACGCCGGTGCCGGTTAGGCTAATGATACGCTTAAGGCCCGCAGTATGCATAGCGGTTACTAGCGCCCGCATAGAATCAGTTTGTACGGTTGGCGTTGATCTTCGTGTATGGCCGACAAAGCTGACGACTGCGTCTTGACCGTTCAGCAGATTGGCAAGGTCTCCGACTGCTGTTGCATCACATTTTATGGTAGTCAAATGTTCATGAGGAGTGAGGGTGTCTGTGTGATAAAATCCAGCTCGTACCTCATGTCCTGAGTTTAGCGCTTCCTCTACGAAGGCTTTCCCTGACCTGCCGTTTGCGGCGATAACAGCTATGCGCATATGATCTCCATTGTTTATGCTTATACACCCCAGCATAAGCTGAACTACGTTGGTGTTGCAAGGTACACATGGCATAACGGGTATGTGCAGCAGAATTTCTGGGACGATATATACGAAAATACGCCACTTACTGACATCCCATGGCAGTTGACACAAGCCGATTGGTTTGGTGAGCTGCTCGACGAAGGGGTGCTTACGGGTGAAACGGCACTTGATCTTGGCTGTGGTACAGGCATCAAGTCGATTCGACTTGCCTAATCCGGGTTCCACGAGGTTGTTGGTGTTGATATAGCGGCTGAGGCCATAGCGTATGCACAGACAAACGCCGCCGATACTGATGTGAAAAGCCAGCTTACCTTCACTGTCGCAGATATCACTGATTTATCATTTCTTGGTGACGCGCGGTTTGACCTGGTGCTAGACTGGGCGGCGTTGCATTGTATTCCTAAAGAAATGTGGAAAGAATATGCGGCACACATTGCGGCGCATACCCATAAGGATTCATTGTATTTGCTGCGGGCTTTTGCGAAAGAACCTGCCGAGACTCATGAATTTATTATTGATCATGCGACTCATACAACAACGAAAGTGTATCTTTTTGACGACGCTATCATCGACGAGCTTTTTGGTGATGCGTTTCGGGTAATACGAACACATCACTCTAAGCCACGTACGAAAGCACATCGCTCGTTCAACGAGTACCTGATGGTTAGAATGTAGCAACGTTGTTTGTCAGGTGTTTTTAGGGCATTACGTATATACTAGTATGTATAATGCATCATCATCGTTTTACGTATTCGGAAGCAGAACGACGAAAACGCCAGAATCCAGAAGCGCTGCTACACGGTATGGGGCTTCAGCCCGGCATGTGTTTTGTCGACTTGGGATGTAACGATGGATTTTTTACGCTTCCGGCTGCGCGGATAGTCGGTCCGAACGGCAAGGTTATTGCACTTGATATTGATGAAGCGGCACTCGGACGCCTTACGGAAAAGCTGCAGTCTGAGCATATACAAAATGTTGAGGTGGTCGCGAGTACAGCGGAAGCTTTCGATACATACAGTGATTGTGCGGACATCGTCTTTTTCGGCATGGTGCTCCATGATTTTCAGGACCCGGTTCAAGTGCTTCGAAACGCGAAGCGAATGTTACACAAGGACGGCTTTATGTATGATTACGACTGGAAAAAACAACCAAGCGAATTGGGCCCACCGCTTGCTATACGCCTAAGTCCAACACAAGTTGCCGCATTAGCTCAAAAAGCGGAGCTCCATGTTACTGCAGCGGAAACTGTCGATGATAATTTCTACGCGGTGACGATGCGTTTAGGATAAACGAAATTCCTGACGAGCATTCTTGGGAAAATGTTCAGCGTCAAATAGCACGAATAGCTCTGGCTTGATACGATAGAACCTGTGTGGGCGATCAGGGTGTGCTATGAACTGTTCGATTTGTTCGCTTGAGAATATGCGGTCTTTATAGACGCTTATGGTTTTTTGGACATCACCTTCATCTGTCAGTAGAGAAGCGACGCCTTCAAACTGTAATCCTCTAGATTTATCTTGTGGTGTTTGCGGTAGGCACATTGACCCGGCGACGTATGGGTCTTCCATTACTTCTGCTGAATGGCGTGTTGTTGTGGCTGAGAAGTAGTAAATGCTCATGCTGTCATCCGTTGCAAACCATACGTTGCACACCCATGGTTTGCCATTTGATACGGTAGCTAGGTGCATCATTTTTGCATCCTGGAGATATGTTTGGATGAGCTGTTTTACTTCCATTGTGCTTTCCTCTCTAGCTTTGTAAGAGTGTAAACCCTGCTTCTACAGTAGCTTAATTGTACCGCATCGTCTGAAAAGCATAGTCATGTCGGATTGTCGTCTTTGATCTTATATTCATAGGATTATTATACCCGTACCCCATAGAATGATTAGGCTGCAAGCTGCCGTATATCTAACGTACGAGGGGGCTTTAGTCGCTATTTCATTCTTGAGAGTAGGTCTTGATAACTGTTGACACTCAGTTACTGACATTCAAGATGAAAGGTAAGCTATTCAATCGTCACTAGGTCTGTCAGGCAACTGCCCTAAGGCAAGTCTGTATAACACTACGAGCTCATTAACGTAAGCTGCAAGTGGCCTGTCCGGTACAACTATTTCATTGCCACGGTACGGGAATGTGTCGCCAGGCTCATCGCCGATGGCAACAGGTGGTAGCATATCGATTCCCTTTGCGGCCGCCCATCTAATTGCCTGCTGTGTCGCTTTTGGTCTGTATTGGCCGTTAGTGGCTATAACTAGTTGTATTTCAGGGTCAGGAATGAGCGCCTGCACCACATCAAGGCCAGCTCCAAGGCCTCCGTTGGTCTGTATAAGTATGAGTTTTGGAAGGGTTGGGTCGTTATTAGCCATCTCGATTATTCTTGGTGCGACATCGTTTTCGCGCGTGGCTGTTCTTGTATAACCTTCCGCCAAAGCCGTGGCTAAGTTTGCATCAAACTCTGTGAATGCTCCTTGCCCCCTACCGGGTAAAAAGTCAAGGTTGCCAGCCAGCTCCTGAATTGTCTCGTGTTCGGGATTTTTAACTACTGCTATGGTGCCATCTTTCCCGAGCTTCTCTTTAGTAGGTTCGATTATACGAGTGCTTCCAAATTGGTACAAAGTCTTTGACGATATGCCTCCCCCGTATACTTGGCGCATAGCTCTACCGGCAACTCCACGACGCACTACTGAAGTCCTCATAGCCCCGCCCTCAACTACGAACACAGCGCTAGATGGGTCAATTCTGTAAGTATCCTCTTCTTGTCTTATTCCGTCCGCTACTCTTCGCAGGCCTAATCTCATAGCAATATCTAAGATAGCCCCCTCATTACCACTTATAGCCGCCTTCATTGCCTCAGTTGCTTGAGCTTTTTCAATTAATGTCCATCTGGGGTCAAGGGACTTTCCTCTCTCGGGTGGGGGCAGAATAATTTCGGCAACTTCTGATGGTGTTGCATCTGCGGGTAGGATGGCCTTCGTGGCCGCTATGTCGGCCAATAAGCCGCTCCTTAACTCATTCTCGATTATTGCTGCGGTGTGCGCAGCTTCGTAATCTGTTCCTGCGTATCCTTCTCCCATGGCAAACCTCCTGTGTAAGTGGGTAAAAATTAATAATTAAGGTATGCCGGTACTATACGCGACTTATTTATATTGTCAATATGCAATTCACAATATAAATATAAATATAAGAGAACAAACAAAATCGTGAAATAACTATTCACAAAAAATAAGTTTATGGTATTATATAATTCGTAATGGAAAATATCTTAATTGAAGCCGGTCTTTCTAAACTGCAGGCTCAGGTGTATTTGTATTTACTGGATAACGGGTCAACGTATCCGACCGCCCTTATGAATAAATTGAAAATAACAAGGACGAATACCTATAAAGTTTTGGAATCCCTTGAGCGATTAGGGCTTGCACGAAGACAGATGCAACGTAATAAGGCTAGCTATTACCCTGAAGACCCTGTAGCTCTTACTTCTCTGGTTGCAGAGAAACGCAACAGTGTCATTGCCCTCGAAAAGGGTATTACGAAAGCAATGAACGGTCTTGAGACTAGGTACCATAAGCATAGATCGAGTGCACAAGTAGAAATACTGACAGGTAGACGATCCATCGAAAAATCGTATACTGCGCAGGCAGAGCTTAGACAGCCGATACACTTTCTCAAGAGCCGAGCAGATATTCCATTTATGGGCTATGAAACTATGGTGGCGATACGTAAGAACCAAGGAAAGCTTTCTGGTTCCAGATATGGTATAACTACAGATTCTGCTGAGGCTCCAAAGGATCACGCTATTGATAGGCGCACCAATCTAGAACGAACATGGATTGATGAGAATAATTACACTGCTCCGGTGGAATGGTCAGTAAGTGGAGATATGCTTGTCATCCAAGTATTTAACGAAGAAGGTAAAAGTATAGTTATTAGGAGCGATCTAGTCGCTGATGCATTCAGGCAACTTTGGCGTATAGCTGATACCGCACTGCGAAGCTCCGAAAAGTATAAGAATTATCCACTCAAAGCTACTAGAAAGAAATGATAGCTAGGATATTTCCTTCCGTAGCCCTGCACGTCCGATGCCCGGCCAGTATGCCGTCTCTTCGCTGTCATCTCTCTTGATGTATTTTTCTTGATGTGCGCCTAGGAACTCCATGGCTACGCCGGCGAGCGCGTAGGTGTATAGGTAACGACGCTCGTTGTCAGTTAACGGGTTATGTCGGTTGTACTCGTTAGCAATTTGAGTTTAAACTCAAACCGTTTTTTTCGTGCAGCAAGTTGGCTGCCATGACTGCTAGTTCCTGAATTCGTGGGTACCAGTTTGCTACCGAGAAGTCGATGATATAGATCTTTCCGTCATCCCCCTTGATAGTGTTGCCCTCGACGAAGCGCATTAGTACCAGTGTAATAGCTCCAGTACGGTACAGAGTGCTGCCATTAGTGTACGGGATAATCTCAGGATGATTCACGCCAGCCGCAACAACATGTTGCATGACGTCTGCATACCGTTCGATTTCTTCCGGCTTGCGTGATTTGGCAAACATCTTGGCCATGAAGCGGCCGTTAGGCGTGTCTATACTAACATTACAGTCTTCATCCAACCTCGATAACCGAGAAGCCGTCCATCTGGCCTAAAGCGTATGCTTCGCAGACTTCTTCAATAACAGGTGTGAGGTCGCCTTCATAGTCTAGACGGCCACTCGGTGTATTATGCGTGCTCATTTTCTCTTCTCTGCATCAAGCCGTATATCTATAGCATTACCATGTATGTCTCCATCGTCATTCGTCCAGATTTTTTCAGGGACGAATTTGTAGATGCGACGTGGGTACCCGCCAATGTACTTGGTGCCATCTGACGGATTGTATGGGTCGTTTTTAAAAACGAGTGCCGCTCGCATGATTTCCTGTGTGTCAGTTAACTCAAATGCTTGGCCTTGTATATATACGCCTGCCGAGGGCTCGTTACTGGGTGGTGTTGAATCGTATACGACAACAAATGCTTTGCCGTTTGCTCGAATATTCTTGGAATGTTGGTTCTCCTGCCAGGATGCCCAGTAAAAGGTATAGTCGTTGTCAAAGTGAAAGCCGGCGACTGGCGTGTTCCAGGGTTGGCCGTCCTTGCTAACGGTAGCTATAGTAATGTAGGAGATGGTGCCAAGAACGGCTGTAGCGTCGGCATTTGGTTTCATACAAGTTCTTTCAGTAGTTCCGGAAACGCAACCGTGTGCATGCCTTCGTACGTGAAATGACCATACTCGTGGAATTCACGGTAGTCTATATCTGAAATAGCATCCCGGATTATCTGAACACTCATATGTACGCTGTCCATGTCATCGTCTGAATTGAAGATGGTGAGCCCATTGGTGCGTTTCGTGAGATTTGGATCAATCTCGAATTCGAAAAAGTCGGTCGTGTCTGTGCGACCAGGGTCAAGCCATGGCGCTACAAGTACTACCTTGCCTGCATGTATGTCCGTATGTTCGCTGAGCCAGCGCACGATAAAACCACCTCCACAGCTGTGGCCAACAAGGATTGTATTTGGTGTTATATCGTAACGTTCAAATTCTTTTTGCCATGTGGGATAGTCTGGCTTCCATGAGTTCGGTACTTCGGGGGTCTGTGCGGCGATATCTTTGATAAGTAGTTGCTTCTGTAACCATGGGAGCCAATGGGAGTTACTTGCTGACGGAAAGTCGGGATTGTAGTATTCTTCTTGGCCAGGATCAGGCTTTCCGTGGAGGATAATGGCGGTTTTCATACTATCAGCTGCGCAAGCAGCGGGAATTCCTTATATGGTTGGTTCTTACTACTTGAGCCGAAATGTCCATCTTGTCGTATGATCTGCGTGCCGCCGAGCTGGTCAAACATGAGGCGGCCTTGTTTGTCATCGCAACCCCATGGATCGTTAGTTGAGTTAATGAAATAGATGTCTTTGACATGGGATTTAATTTTCTCCCACTTGTAACTGGGTTGCAGAATGGGATTATCATCGTTAGGCAAATCTTTAATAAGCCCGGCTACCAGAATAGCTTGTGGTATTACTACATCAATGTTCTCAAGGATACTCAGTATTAGTGGTCCGCCAGCCGAATGGCCTACTAGTACGGTCTCTTCGTCAAAGTGATGATTCTTTAGTACTTTTGGTAAAAAAGTATCGATAGGCTCGTGGTTGATGTCTGGATAGTAAGGTACCTCGACTTCATAGCCGGCAGCTTTAAGCTGCTGCCCGAGCCAAGCGTACCAATATATGGGATCATCTGGTTTACAACCAGTACCGTGGAAGATTATTGCTTTCATAGGCTTATCTTAACTCAAATGATCATTAGGTGAAAACGGAACAGTACGAGTTAGACGAGCCGCCCTACTATATTGGGAGAATACGTTCATTGGTGCGCGGGACATAGCGCGGCAGATATCCGAATTATTCTAGGCCGTATTTAGTAAGAGTCCCTTCTCTGTTATAGTTGAGATATGAGCGCAGAATTCTTAGACGTAGTGGACGAAACGGGCCGCCCCATTGCTATTGCTAGTAGGGATGAAATTCATCAAAAGGGTCTTCTACACCGCGAAGTCCACGTCTGGCTTTTTACGTCCAATGGGAGAATCATTTTCCAGCACCGTTGCAAAGACAAGGATACATTCCCTGACAAACTTGACGCGAGTGTCGGTGGGCATGTTGACTTGGGCATGGATTTTGAGAGTACTGCATTGAAAGAGTTGGAGGAAGAAACGGGTATTCGTGCCACTCCAGATGACCTGATATTTGTCGATAGTATGCACGCTAAGTCGTTTGACCCAGTGACTCAAACGACTAATAACGCCTTGAGATATGAGTATGCGCTTCGTTATGATGAGCCAATCGAAAATCTTCGTATTGAGGCGGGGCCGGGTCTGGGTTTGAAGCATGGCCAATTAAGCTATTGCTGGATATGCCGGCTGAGAAGCGGGCGAAGTTTATACCGAGTATGCTCGAGAGTATATATTTGGATATATACCGTCACATCGGGGCATTGCTTGAAAAATGAAACATGCAATCGGATAAAACTATCTCGTTACTGCAGATCCCGCTGTGCTGGTGGTTGCCCTGTTTGGCGATACTTTTCCTCGATGGCTTTAAAGATCTCTTTCCTAAGCCATAGTCTATCTGCTTCTGCTATCAACCCATGGAACGATATATTCAATGCGTTAGCCAACCAACTTTGTATGACGTTATCTTCGGCTAGGATGTAGCTTCTCTTTTTGCCAATGTCTATAAGATTCATGCACCAATGATTATCTCTGCCGACCAGCCCCTTTTTAACCTCATTGACTTTATTGATTGCGGTTGTGGCATTCCACAAGGCTAGCTGACCAATGCGTAATTCATGAACGTAACCGGGTAGTGTCTTTATTTTCGCATCAGATTGTATTGACGCTGGGAGGCTCCGAAGGTTAGCCGCTTGACACTCTAAAAAGTATTGCTTAGGCCAATCGTGGGCGAGCTCTCCGATACGGGATAATGCCTCATATGCACGTCTATCTCTATCGCTAGTTACGCCTGCAAGAAAGTTAAGCGTGTTATCGAGGATGCCCGTTGCAAGCAAACGGGCGCTGGTGCGTCCCATCTCGTGCAGTGCATTCTGTTCTGTCCATTGTTCGTATACTTGAGTGCACGCCGCTCCAAGAAATTCAATATGCGCTTTGTTACCGATCCTTGTATCCCAATACGCCTCAAAACCGGTATGATGGTCGATGACTCTTTCAACACGATCTTTGTCAACAAATGGTTCGAAGTATGCGGGGTCTGAAACATCAATAAGTGTGTACGTGTCTGTAGTGTCGGGAGTATACGTCCGGTCTAATGCTACGCTCCAGTTTCTAATGGTTTTGGTAACAGTGCCATTTAAAGGCGCAGTGCTAACTGATCGAGCTTGTAGTCCTTGTGCCCTGAGAAGCTCACCGTATGCAACAATGCCGCCGTATGCGTCAATATCCAGGTATTTTGGGCCGGCAGTTACTATATGCATACCCGATCAGTATACCCGAAACGCGTATCGGCACAAGGTCCAGGTGATGGTGTATTAATATTAGCTTCAACTCTGATAGTGCACATTAATTACTTCCCAGCCTTTGATGAATAACCTTTTTCTGGTTGTTCTTGTCAAACTCTTGCCAATGCTGGCTATCCAGTACGTGTAATAGACCAGGCACTGCGTCCGGCATGAAACCAGCGGAAACCAACCGTGTACTAAGCGAGTCGACGGTACCTTCATGTGTGGATATAATCTCTCGGATAAGAGTCCCTGATACTGGTACGTGTTTTGGCATATCCAGCTTGATAACTTTTAATCCGTGTTCTGCAAAAAGTGCTACCTTTTTCTCGCTCCATTCGCTATATACATTCACAAGATTGGGGGTAGTAGGATCTAGATCGTCGAAAGACCTAGAGTCTTTAATGTTAAATGGTTTGATCTCATAGCGAGAACTATCGATGCCAGTTGTATCCAATAGTTTGCGAAACATGAAAGCACGTTCCTCGAATGAAAAAGGATTATTTGCAGGATCGCTGCGCCACGAGGCAGCTGAGTCATACCCTTCAGTATTGAATGGGTTGGTTATGAGTATTGTTACATGTTGCGCTCGTTTGAAGCCTTCGTTAATGTAGCGCCAATGGTTAACGTGAACTGGGGGCTGAAATCGCCCATGGATTGTGATTGCGGGCAGCAATGTTAAATTTGCTTCGTGTGGGATATTCGACTGTTTCATGCGTAGATAGTATAAGAAACGTCTCGGTGAGTTGGTGGTTAGTTATTCACTAAAAACTATGAAGCTTGGTATTGTTCGTTTTCCGTAAAATTTGTAGTGGATTTGTTGGAGAGGATGAATTTACTTGTGGGTAAAAGTTTTGAGTCTTTAATTGCCGCATCTCTTGTTATTGATATAAACGTACGGTCACCGCTTTCCTCTTCAAATGAGGAGAACGTGCCTTCAAAAAGTACAAAAAATTTATCAAAGACAAATAAATTGTCGCTACCGCGTGCACGTTCTCGGTGTAACCCACGAAATGTAATATTACTAGCCGTGATAGCATACTGATGTAAAAAGTTTTCAATCTGCTCATGAAGTGATCGCGAGCTGATTATACCGAACGTTGGTAGGTGTACGCTTCCAAGATAAGGTCGTTTACGTTTCCGCATTAGTAGGACCGTATTGTCCGGACCGGAGAGATCAAGCATGCAGGAAAGTGTCGGAAAGAGGTTGTGGTTCAGCTCCAGATTGTTGTTTAGGTAGATTAGTCCGTTTTCCGCGAGTACGTATGTTCCTTTCGTGGGCGATGTAATATATCCGCTCTTTTGCAGTTGTTTTAAATGGTATGTTAAGTTGTCCGAGGTCTCGGCCACTTCTTGCAATAGCTCGTTAAATTTTCGTGATTTGCTCTTACGGAGACTGTCTAAGATATCTTGTTGAGTTGGATGCATATATGAATTATTACATCATTTGCTAGTCGTACAAAAAAAGAAGACTCTGCATTAGGCTTGCTCAAACGATGTCCGGGGCGTACATTAGTTAGGTAGCTAAGTAATAATATAGTCTATGTCTAACGCTTCCCTAGTACATCAGATAAAACGATTAAGTGCCCTCATGAATCAGAGTATCGATGAGGTGCTAAAGACCCACGGGATGGCTCGTAGCCAGTTTCAGGTGTTGTACCTTGTCAATACTTCCGGGTCTCTGACTCAGAAGCAGCTGCTTGATACGCTTAAGGTTGAGCCGGCTACGTTGAGTGGTGTTATCGATACGCTAGAGAATAAGGGTCTTATTACGCGCAGTATTGCCACTGACGATAGGCGCAGCAGAACGCTGGAACTGACCGAGACTGGTCGCATTGCGGTGACGGATATTCCGCATCCCGGCATACTTGTTGAGACAAAGATGTTTAAAGGTCTAAGCGCGGAAGATAAAAAAATCTTTAAACGTATTACCACGCGGCTTATTGATAATTTGGAAGTTCACGAAGGAACACAGTAAAGGGGGTCTTGTGTCAAAATCAGCACTACTAGTCATGGACGTGCAGAACGGTATAGTCGGTAACATGGGGGATGGTGCAACAGCATATATCGAACGTGTCACCAAAGCCGTTGACGTAGCACATGAAGCAAATATACCAGTCATGTTTATTGTTGTTAGGTTCCGAAAAGGCTACCCTGAAATGAGCTCCAACAATAAGATGTTTGCGGCTATCAGAGAACGGTTTGCTACAACTCCTATGGACGAAAACAGCCCAGCCACAATGCCGGTTATCCAGCCAAGTGAACATGACATGGTGATAGCTAAAAAACGGGTCAGTGCGTTTGCGGGCAGCGATCTAGAAATGATATTAAACGCTCAGGGTATAGATCACTTAATACTATGTGGTATCGCTACAAGTAGTGTAGTGTTGAGCACACTTCGCTATGCTGCGGATAAAGACTATACGCTAACCGTTTTGTCTGATTGTTGCTTAGACCAGGACGAAGAAGTACATCGTGTTTTGACAGAAAAAGTGTTTCCCCAACAAGCAACAGTACTAACGCAAGAGGAATGGGCTAAACAAGTAGCCG
>JAJZCD010000049.1 GCA_021851735.1 bacterium
GATAGTCACCATGGTACAGACCAGAAAAATGCCAAAGGCGCCAATTATACTAGTGGGCAGCGAATTCTGGACAGCACTGGACAGGCTTGTCAAGACATACATGCTTAACGACCTGCATACCATTAGTCCAGGAGACGAGAAACTCTACACCATCACTGACGACATATTTGTGATACAAGCCATGATAGACGACCATCGCAACAAGACGAGTGCCCTATCTGCGCTTGCGCAGCCAGCTGCAGCCGCGTGACCCAGTATGCGGGCTACAGCATCAGCAGCATCTGTTAAAGCTATTTCAGCTAAACGCTGGCTCAGGCGCAAGTTCTTCCCCGAGTTTGCCTAGCAACATAGCGTGCAGATTTTCGTGATGCAGATAACGTGCCATCAATTCGCGGCTCAAGCCAGCACGCATATACTGGACTAAACGCTCGCTATAATCCAGCCCATTACATACACTGAGGGCGACATCCAGCATATTGAGTGATACGATTTGGTTATTGTCAAGGAGCGCAAGTAGTTGATTACCCTGCCAGAACTCTAATGCCTGGTGTAAGCCAACGAGTACGCTTTCTGATTCATGCCAGGTAAGATCTTCAGGCTGTACGTGTGGTTCAAATATCTCAGGATGATACGTGGCATGACCACTGCCATAGAACCACTGTACCATCTTCCAAGGCATCGGCTGACCGACCAAATCAACAGCAGTAGTAGGTTCTTTGAGCATTGCATTAGCAAACACGTCACCGTAGTCTGGGCGAACTTGCTGGAGTTTCAGATATGAGCACAGCGAGCGCATGTCATTCAGGCTATGGATCGCAAGTAATAATGTTGTAATTGCCAAGCCAGGAAGATCACGTTCGAACGGCAGTAGCACCATCCCACCCAGCTCTGGTACCGCTAACAAATTATGCTTATGACGATGTACATATTCCGTAGCTACTTCGGGCCATTGTTTTGTAGTGGGAACGTAGTAGCTAGCTCTTCTGACCTCGAAATCCCGGCTTCTTAGCTTACGATATGCTAGAATGCGGCGACGTTGCCACTCACGGGATTCAAGAATACTGGTGGCAACCAATAATTGCGCAACAGGCTCGTGTTTTATCATACTGTCCATACTGCGATATCCCAGTTTTTTCATAGTGTACTTGGGTTGGAGTTTTTTAATTAGCGCACGCATAACCGACTGCTTTACTACAAATGTCTGAGTTCGCAAGGGAAGCTTTTCGAGGTGTGCCTTAACAGACTCCAGCAAGTCGACAGTAGACGTCGCATCACTCAAACACAGCGCTTTGCGGACTCGTATTTCATCATCATTTAAGCGCGCCTTAAGCGCCGCGTACAGCTCCGGCCCTGTAGTATCATGCGGATCAAGCCCCAACTCTCGAATCTTATCTCGGGTTTGGTTAGCAATTTCGATAGAAAGACGAATGTCAGCGCTAGGTACGCCGGCAGCTCTTTCAAGCCGCTGCAGCTGTAATCTGAGACCTGGTTCAGCTACTCCCAAAAGTTGTGCAAGCGCCCTCGACATAGTACTTACAGGTTACCACAAGCGTATTCCGCGAAACAACGTAGCTTTTGGTCGATCAATGTGGGGTACTATGGTTTACATATACAAATCCCCGCGATGCAGCTGCGGGGATTTATGATCGTGTAAGTAGCCAAGCTACTTTTGTTAAAACTCGGATGCTTTATACCAGCTTGGAGCTTTTTTGAGCCATTCTTCAAGTTCGTGTTCGGTCACTAAGCCAGCTTGCGCGCCAGTCTTCTGTACTACGCTCATAGAGCTGATTGGTGCCCATTGCAGTGCGCTCTCAAGATTGTGACCCTTAGCCAAAGCGGCAACAAACGTGCTAGCAAATGCGTCTCCGGCACCGGTGCGCTCATATGGCGGGGCCGGATCCGGGTATAATGGCATTTTTAGTCGCTCTCTGCTGTCACTCGCGTATGCACCGTCTGGACCGTCGGTAATAACCGCTATCTTCGGACCAAGTTCATGTAACCTATCGAGCAAACCATGCAAATCATTGTAATCGCCCCCGGTCACTAGTACCGCTTCCTCACGATTCAACACCACGACTTCAGTACGAGCATAAATGCGTCGCAGCCGCTCCGTACCGGCTTCCATTTGGAATGTACCGGGTTGGAATGCCAGCTTAACGGTAGGATTAGCCTCCAGCCAATCGGCCACCTGATCATGATACGGGATGGCATGCTCAGATATGGAGCTGAAGTATACCCATTTTGGTATTTCATCCGGACGAAAATGCGGCCAGTGGTAATCATACTCCTCATGCTTTATAAGAATCGTACGCTCTTCCTTATACCACAACACATAATGGTAGTTGCTTTTCATATCAGGATGAACATGTACAAACCGATGGTCTACACCCTCTTTGTTAAGCTGCGCAATCATGTCGCGACCCGCCTGGTCGCCACCAATATTTGTCTCAAACGCAGTATTTAACCCCAATCGCGCAAACGAAACGGCGGCATTGGCAGCATTTCCCACCGCTTCAAGAACTTCCGCATGGTCAAATGGCAGTTTTGTCCCAAACTGCATAGCTATTGTCTTCACGCCATGCTCATCAACGTATGTATATGCTTCGTCATCCAACAATTTAATAAACGCGTCGGTAACTATATCGCCGACACTAAGTACATCTATGTGTTTCATGCTTCCCACCGTGAATCTTTTATCCATTAGTATTGCTTACGCTTATTGTGGCACATACCGTTTGCAAACGCCAGTCCTTATACAGCCTGCACGTTTATATAACCGCTCGCCCAGTCGCATTAAACGATGCCAGCTTTGCTTCCACGACAGCCTGCACGGCGGGTACTACGTCCCTGTTCACCAGTTTCGCCACTGAATATTCGTCGGCGTTATCCTTCAATGTCTTCAACAATGTGTTGTGATAAGCAACGCGCATATCACTATTGATGTTAATTTTAGTTACACCGATCTGTACCGCACTTTCAAAATAATGTCCTGGCGTACCGCTGCCGCCGTGCAAACTGATATTGCACGGCAGTACGTCACGAATGCGCTGCAATAGTTCAAGATCAAGTTTTTTTGGTACTGGATATTTCCCGTGCAAATTGCCAACAGCTGCCGCAAATGTATCAATGCCAGTTTCCACTACAAAACGGAGTGCCCCCTCGGGTGTACTAAACGTCTTTCTAATCTCTTCGTAGTCTATTTTTTCAGTATGAAGATTAGATGATCCACCAAAATAATGCGGCTCGCTCTCTACCAGAGCACCCGTAAACTTAGCGTACTCTACTACTTCTTTCGTTGCCTCGATGATTTCTGCTTCAGTGGCATCTTTTTTTGCCTGGCTGTAATCAATGTGTATGAACTCAAAACCAGCGTCTATGCCTTTCTTAGCATCTTCGACACTTGGACTGTGATCAAGGTTAATATACATCTCCACGCCATACTCGTATCGAAAATTATCGACCATATCGCGTACATTTTGGATACCTATCTCACTAACCTCACCAGCACTAACTTCTACAAGTACGGGCGCATTTTTTGCCTTGGCAGCCAAAGACACAGCCTTTAGTGTCGGCTCATCGTCAAGGTTAAAGGCACCGAACGCCCAACGTTCAGCACGGGCTTGCTCCATACGCTGCCGAGCTTTTGTGCAGTTAGCTCGGACTTGTTGTAGGGTAATGGGCATCATCCTCTCCTTTCTACTAAGTGATGTGCGGCTAGTCTGATGTGTTTAGCGTCAAGACCAAAGTGCTGTATCAGTTCATCAGGGTCGCCAGACTCTCCAAATCGATCGCGCATGCCGATACGTTGCATTGGAACTGGATAATTCTCAGCTAGTAGCTCGGCTATAGCACCGCCGAGGCCACCGATTATTTGGCCCTCTTCAGCTGTAACTACACAACCAGTTTTACGAACACTTTTTAGAATAGTCGCACCATCTAAGGGTTTTATCGTCGGGACATGCACAACTTCAGCGTCAATGCCGTCCTTAAAAAGGTTTTCTGCAGCAAGCATAGCCTGGTACGTCATAGTGCCTGTCGCGATGATAGTTACATCAGTGCCGGGAGTGTACACATATGCCTTACCAATCTCAAATGGCGTCCTGGTCGTTGTAATCACCGGGGTAGCTTCGCGAGCCAAGCGCACATAATTTGGCCGTTGGTCTTTTGCCATTGCAAGTGTCACCTTTTCTGCCTCTACACTATCGCAGGGAGCAATCACGACCATGTTCGGCAGTACTCGCATTAGCGCCAAGTCTTCAAGCATCTGATGAGTCGCTCCATCTGGTCCTACACTTAACCCAGTGTGTGAACCTACGATTTTAACCGGTTGGTCATTGAGACATATCGTTGTCCGTATCTGCTCCCAGTTACGCCCAGGGCTAAACGCCGCATAGCTACTGATAAAAGGGACCTTGTCTGTGGCTGCGAGTCCCGACCCAACCGTTGCAAGATTCTGTTCTGCAATGCCAATTTCAAAAAATCGTTCAGGGAAAGCATCGCGGAACAAGTGCATTTGTGTTGATTCAGTCAAATCGGCGCATAATGCAACTACTCGCTCATCGATTTCACCTGCTTTTTGAAGACCCCGCCCAAAACCTTTGCGATTAGCCTCGCGCTGCAATTCCTTACCCACATCTTCTATGTACATATCACTCATGTTCACTCCGTATCTTGCCACCTAGGGTGCGTAATTCATGCAATGCCTTTACAGCCTGTTCATGGTTAGGTACTCCGGTGCCAGGAGCACCGCCATGCCAATGGTAGTCAGATTCCAT
>JAJZCD010000050.1 GCA_021851735.1 bacterium
TATCTTCTACTACAACACCAAGCGTATACATCTGGCCCTAAAGATGAGCTCGGCAGCCTACGCTGCCCGGCTCAAAACCGAAGAGCTAAGTTCGGAACGAGTGTTGCAAAAAAACGGGAGCTTGACACACCCTTTATGTGGCAAAGTTGAGATATAGTTCGTTCTACGGGATTTCTTAGTATCGTTACAATGTGGTTGGCATTATAATGGCGCAGCATGCCATACCCAAAATGGCCCGCAATCAACCTATACTGATTAAGGAACGTTTGCATATCACCCACGTCTCCATTACACTTTTCAAGATAATTGTATAGCTCATTCCATGTTTGAAATGGAAGAATAAGCTCCTTTTCAAAGTGCTGCCGCAGATACTCAGTAACTGTCGTTCCTGCCGTCTTAGGGGTATGCAAGAAATACAAGTTATCGGGATGTGGTAAACGAAGCTGCAGTTTATATAGAGCACCTAGACCTATGTTCATATTGACTGCTCGCTCGTCACTTTATACTTTATTATAGCATCTGAACATTTGCCCTAAAATACCTGACCCACATTCGCTTTCTAAAACTGTTAAGGTACACGACCAGCGTTAGCTGGTCAGGAATACAGGCTGCGAGTGCAGCCGCTGCCAGTATTCCCAGATGGTTCGAAACCAGGACAACCGTTTCTTGGGGTGTGTCCGTCTGGTTGCCGGATGGTCCACTGTGTGACCATACGCTTTGAGCGGCAGCCACCAGCCAAGAAAGACGAAGGCGAAAAACAGTGCGGGCGGTTTGCGGTCGCTTCATGCGATGCCACTCGTAGCCCTCAACCCACTTCACTTCTTTGAAATACTCCTCAATCTCAAATCGCTTGGCGTAGGTTCTGAGGACCTGTCGTCCGGTTCGCTTCTCTTTGGGGATATTGGTGAGCAAGAACCATGGCTCTTCCTGCTTCATGTTTGGGCGGTAGTCACTCTGGACCAATCGCCAGTCGTGCCCGTGGTAGGCTACCGGCGTATCCGGTAGGCTCACCTCGCCGGCTGTGGTTGTGAGGTATGGTTCAACCCAAGGGACACCAAGCGGCGTACCTTGCTTGAGCCGGACAACGAAGCCAGTGTCAAAAAAGTGAATGTGAGTCAGAAAAAATACATCGCTCGGTCTATTCAGATCTGACAACATCAGCTATACTTAACTAAAGATGTTACGAGAAATCGTCGCTTATCGCGAGCTTATATATTATTTTACATGGCGTGAATTTAAAGTTCGCTACAAACAAACCGTCGTCGGGATATTATGGGTTGTCTTGCAACCGCTTGTTTTCGCATTGATCATTGACCTCACCTTGCTGCGTGGCCATGCTTTCGGCGTATCAAAGCTCCATGTGCCAGCACTTGTGCCAGTATATATCGGCTTATTGTTTTGGAATTACTTCGAACAAACCACCAATAATGCCAGCAATAGTCTCATAGGTAACCAGGGCGTCATTACTAAAGTGTTCTTTCCTCGTTTCATTCCGGCACTATCGGCCGCTATCTCATCTCTTATTGACTTCTTTTTCGCCTCACTTCTTCTACTCGCTTTACTTCCCATATTTGTGCACCATTTCAGCCCGCTTGGTCTACTTTCTCTTTTACCCTGCTTAGTACTACTTTTTATCTTTTCATTTGGTTTCGGCCTTTGGCTTGGCACGCTGAACGTAAAGTACAGAGACTTAAAATATGTCTTGCCGTTTGTTATGCGGATCCTTATGTTTGCCTCTCCTATTTTCTACCCAATCACCTTTCTGCCAGCAAAGTATTGGCCAATATTGTATCTTAACCCAGTGACAAGTGCTGCCGAGTTGTCCCGCCACTTCATACTCGGCTTTCCTCTTCATGAGCCACGCTACATGCTTTTGTCGCTTGCGACTACAGTCGTTGCATTAGTGGTTGGCGTTTGGTATTTCCACACACGTGACAAGGACTTTGTTGATATTCTTTAGGAGCAACCCATGAGCAATAGCAGAAAAAATATTGCAGTATCAGTTAACAACATCAGTAAGCGCTACTATATTGGTGGCACAAAAAATACCAATAATACATTTCGTGATACTTTGGTATCGACGGTACGTGGAGCCTTAAGACCGCATAAAAATGAGGAACATAGTCAGGAATTTTGGGCACTAAAAGATGTCAGCTTTGACGTTTATAAAGGAGAAACTCTTGGCATAATCGGTGGTAATGGCGCTGGGAAATCAACGATACTAAAGATTCTCTCACGTATCACGCAGCCAACCGAGGGGAGTTTCGAGACAGTTGGCAGAGTTGCTAGTTTACTTGAAGTTGGAACCGGTTTTCATCCAGAGTTAACCGGCAGGGAAAATCTTTACTTTAACGGCTCTATTCTAGGAATGCCACGTAAAGAAATTGACCGTCGATTTAACGAGATTGTCGATTTTGCAGAAATTGGCAAGTTCATAGATACGCCTGTAAAGTTTTATTCATCCGGCATGAGCGTGCGCCTTGGATTTGCCATAGCTGCGCATCTCGATCCCGAGATACTTATCATAGACGAGGCCTTGGCGGTAGGTGATGTAGCTTTTCAAAATAAATGCATAGAAAAGATGCGCAGTACGGCGCGCACAGGGAAGACCGTATTGTTTGTGTCGCACAGTATGTATATTATTGAGGAGCTATGCGATCGTGTCTTATATCTTAAGAACGGCAAGGTGATCGAGGCGGGTGACCCTGCAAAGGTAATGAGCCTCTACTTAGGTACAACGAAGCGCGACGTTGGCAGGTCGTGGAAACCACCCAAAGATTATATTGACAAGCCAGACAACCCAGTACGTCCTGTTGAGATGCTCCTCCAAACTTCCTCCGGTAAACCAATTGGCGAGTTTGTAAAAAAAGGCGACACAGTAATAGCTGACTTCCAGATCGATATAAAGAAAATGACAAGTGACCTGTCAGTCGGTCTGAGCATTTTTAATGACGTAGGGGTGCACTTGTACCGCACTGCTGTCACTGACCAGAAAAACTCAACAGTTTCGCTTCACGAAGGACGTAACCACCTACAAGTCAGCCTACCCACACAAGACCTTCTTGATGGACCTTACATTGTTTCGCTCGATTGTGATTTATATAAGAAAGAATGGATTCATAACCCCTACTTCTCGGAAATGCGCACTCGGTTCCTTGTCAAGAACGACGGGTCCCACCCCATCACTGCCTGGGACGAAGAACGTGAGGGAGCGTACAAGCCCCTGCTGGAGTGGCGCGAGGTGTAACTCCCATGGCCAATCGCCTCGATAGACACATACGCATTCTATTTGACGCTCACGCGCTACTTGGTCAAAAGACAGGAGTCGGATACTACACCAATAGCCTTATCGTTGCACTAGCTCAACAGTATCCGGACACATTAGAGCTGATAGGCTATTACCATAACTTCCTCTACCGCAAAAAGGCACCCTCCTTGCCTACCGCCCCGAATATTCACTATAGACGTGTTGCCTTTATGCCAGGTCAGGTCGTGAACCTGTTACGTCGCTTCCATATATTGCTACCTATTGAGCTCCTTACTCTTACGAGAGCAGACTTTATCTTTTACCCTAACTACCTCGGCCTAACCAGCATCTTCAGAACACCTTCTACTGCCGTCATCCACGACCTAACATTCGTCGATTTACCAAGCTACGTCGCCAAGAAGAATCTGAGTGACCTGCTACGATTCATCCCCGCGCAGATTAACCGTTCCTCCTTCCTCGTAATCGTCTCAGAGTTCGGTAAAAAGCGCCTTCATGAGGAGTTTCATGTTCCCCTGAACGATATCCTAGTAACTCCTATACCTCCAGAAACACCTCGCTTGATTGGAACTAGCAGAGAAAGGCAACTACTGAAGAAGATGGGCATTACAAGTAAATTCATCCTCACGCTCGGTACGGTGGAACCACGAAAAAACCTCTTAAACATGCTTGACGCATACCTACGCCTACCGGAAGAAATTCAAAAGGAGTACGCTTTTGTATCGGCAGGCAAGATAGGCTGGAACTGCGAGGCTGAAGTGTCTCGACTAGCAGAGCTACAGAAAGCCGGCAAGAATATCATACGGGTTGGTTACGTAAACGAGCCAGAACGTGCTGCTCTATACCGTAATGCATCGTTTTTTACTTGGGCGAGCCACTACGAGGGATTCGGCATGCCTATCCTAGAGGCAATGAGCTACGGTACCCCGTGTGCCATCAGTGACATACCAGTCTTTAGAGAAGTTGCTGACGATACTGCTCTTTATTTCGACCAGGAAAATCCCATAGCTATTGCTAGTTCCTGGCTGCAACTACTGCGTGATCCCACACTGCATAAACAGCTTGCTGAAGCAGGCAAGCGAAAGGCGGCAACCTACCAATGGGACAATGTTGCCGCAAGCCTGTATGATCGAATCATGAAAGTGTTAGGAGGACCGAAATAATGAGCCGAATTGTCATAGATGCACGCGAGTCAGGAACAACAAGCGGTCGATACGTCGACAAGCTTATTGAACATCTGTATCAGCTTAAACCGAAACACGAGTTTATTATTCTAACCAAAGCGGATAGAGTGCAGTACATAAACGGCATCGCGCCAGGGTTTACTGTCATAGAGACAGCCTTCAAAGAATTCACCTTCGACGAGCAAATCGGACTGCGTAAACAGATCGAGGGCCTACATCCCGACCTCGTACATTTCAGCATGGTACAGCAACCGGTATTGTATCGAGGAAAAGTAGTATCTACTATGCATGACCTAACAACTGCCCGTTTTAGAAATC
>JAJZCD010000015.1 GCA_021851735.1 bacterium
CCATTGACTGGCGTGAGCGAACCATAAAGCGGGTATTGATCTGTCTATATATTTGGTACCGGGGAGGGGCTTGTGATGGCTACCGGTCAGCCACGTATCGAAATTTTGCTAGAAGAGGTTATTAAAAAACGCGCTTCAGACTTGCATCTGCAAGTTGGCCTACCTCCAATGCTACGGGTTGATGGTTCGCTCACGCCAGTCAATGGTGCAGACGTACTTACTGAAGAAACGGTTGAGTCGCTGATTTTTGCTATTTTAGACGAGGACCAAAAGCAGATCTTATTAAAAGACAAAGAGTTCGACTTTAGTTTCGCATTTGGTGACCTGGGGCGTTTTCGTGTGAATGCGTTTCATGAACGGGGTAACTTAGCGGCTGCATTGCGTCTTATCCCAAGTAATATCCTTACTGTCGAGCAATTGGGTCTGCCGCCAGTTGTGACAAAGTTTGCCGATTATCCACGCGGTTTGGTGCTGGTTACTGGCCCAACAGGTTCTGGAAAATCAACATCGCTAGCCGCCTTATTGCATAAGATTAATACTGAGCAAGCCAAGCACATTATTACTATCGAAGACCCAATCGAGTACACACACAAAAGTAAAAAATCAGTTATTGTACAGCGTGAGGTACACTATGATACATACTCATTCAGTGCCGCGCTGCGCAGTAGCCTCCGTGAAGACCCTGATGTCGTACTGATTGGTGAGATGCGAGACCTGGAGACTATTGCCAGCGCGATCACTATCGCTGAAACTGGCCACTTAGTGTTTGCTACGCTACACACCAATAGCGCGGCACAATCAATCGATCGTATGGTCGATGTTTTTCCACCACATCAACAGCCACAAATACGTGCACAGCTCAGTAATATCCTAATGGCTATATGTAGCCAGCGCCTAGTACCGGCAATCGGCGGAGGACGTATAGTAGCAGCGGAGGTCTTGGTTGCCACACCGGCAGTGCGGAATATTATTCGTGAAGGAAAGACTCATCAATTAGATGCGGTGATACAGACTGGTGCTGAATTTGGTATGCAGAGTATGGATAAGACTCTCGTGAGCCTCATTCATGCTGGCACTATTAGTTACGAAGAAGCACGTAATTTTGCGGTTGATCAGGATGAAATAGACAGGTTGATGAGAGATTAATATGAAACATCCAGCGGATGAACCTTATAAGTTAGTTGCCTATCGATACTCTAATAATCTTGCGAGGAACTAGCTATGTTGACGTATCAATATACTGCCCGTAACCCATCTACCGGTGAGCTCGTGAAAGCTACGGTAGAAGCTGATAGTGAAGCTGCCGCTGCGAAGTTGATCACCGGCCAAGGGCTGGTCCCGACTAAAATACGGCTAGGAAGCACTGGTGGTAGTCTGTTTGGTAAAATTAATGGTCGAGTTAAGACCAAAGAACGAGTCCTATTTAGTCGTCAACTAAGTACGCTCATTAATGCTGGCCTGCCGTTATTACAGGCACTTCGCAGTGTTAATAAGCAAGCAACAAGTAAGCCCCTTAAAGTAATCCTAAATCAGATTATTGCTGACATTGAGGGCGGCTCGACCTTGTCAGCTGCAATGGGGAAACATCCGCGCGTATTTAATCAGGTATATGTTAGCTTAGTGGCGGCTGGTGAGACTTCAGGAACACTTGACGCTGCGCTCGAACGTTTAGCTATTCAACAGGAAAAGGATGCTGATTTAAATAGCAAGATTCGTGGTGCCATGACCTATCCTGTTATCGTGCTATTCGTAATGGGAGGCGTGGTCGGATTTATGGTGGTAAAAGTTTTGCCTCAGGTAAAAATCTTATACAGTGGTTTGCCTGGTGCTCAATTGCCGCTGATTACGCGCATACTATTAGCGGTCTCAAACTTTATCATTCATTTTTGGCTGGTTGTATTGATAGTACTCGTGGTACTAATCTTCTTTATGACGCGCTGGGCCCGTACTGGACCGGGTAAAGAAGTTGTAGACAAAATCAAAATGACCGCATGGCCCTTTGGTCCGTTGTTTATGAAAGTCTATATGGCTCGATTTGCGCGGACAGGTTCTACACTGATTGCGAGCGGCGTTCCATTATTGCAGATGCTAAGCATAACATCTGATGCAGTTAATAATGTCCATATTCAGCGCACTATTAAGAAAGCTACCGAAAAGGTAAAGGGTGGCAAGAGCTTGGCTGACAGCATAGACAATGATCCTAATTTTCTGCCACTTGTACCTAGTATGATCCGTATTGGTGAACAGTCGGGTGCGATGGAGCAGATGATGACCAAGGTTGCTGACTATTACGAAAAAGAAGTTGACAATCAAATTGCTAACATATCGAGTATTATTGAGCCGGTTATGATGATAATCCTAGGTGTAGTGGCGTTTATTATCGTAGCTGCAGTTCTTCTGCCAATCTATGGCTTGGCGAACAATAGTAATTTTACAAGCGGCGCCTAGGGGGCTTGCCGTTCAGTGGCACAGTGGGATGAGGTGCATCGCTAGTGGTAGTATTACGAGAAACTGCTTGATTTTTGATGGGTTTATACGTACCATGCAAGCATAAGCATTAACTAAAAAAACGCAAAGGGGCACCTGCACTATGCTTAAAACAGTACAAAAACGTAAGTCGGAAGGCTTTACTATAATCG
Organism: bacterium; assembly: GCA_021851735.1. GTDB lineage: Bacteria > Patescibacteriota > Saccharimonadia > Saccharimonadales > UBA4665 > JAJZCD01. The sequence goes on from JAJZCD010000015.1 coordinate 2,640, forward strand.
AAGTTCTGATTGTATTAGCCATCGCTGGATTAATTATGGTTATCGTCTTCTTGGCCGTACCAGCTCTCCATCGGAGCGCTACTAACAACGAGCTTAATACCGATGCCAACAACGTGTTAACTGCAGTTGGAAACTACGCAAGTAATAATGGAGGCACACTGCCAACAGCGGTTACCCTAGGAAGCGGCGGCGATGTAACTGTCGGTGCGTCGGGTACAGGCATCAACCAATCTAATGCCAAGGTTGGTAGTAGTGTATCTGCAGTGACACTAATAACCGGTACGAGTGGTACGCCGATCACTAATGCACAGCCTGTTGGTACCATTCAGGTTGTGACCGGCACAAATGCCGTATGTAATAGTGATGGCACCGGGTTATCTGGTACAGGCTCGGGCCGTAGCTATGCTGTTCTGTATGTTGGAGAGGGTCAGAACAGTAATATCCTAAAGTGTGTTGGCGCTTAGTGTAGCCTAAGGAAATTGCTAAGGCTAAGGGGGCTCGTACGGCCCCCTTAATAATTTATGGTACCATTATGGTAATGATTATCATCCTAATTGGTGTGCTGGGAGTTATATTTGGCAGCTTTGTGAACGCCTTAGTATGGCGGTTACACGAGCGAGAGAAGCTTGCAGGCAGAAAAAGCAAGCAGGCCATTCAGCGGCGGAAGGAGCTGTCGATTATGAGAGGGCGTTCTATGTGCACGCACTGTAATCATGAGCTAGCTCCCAGGGATCTGGTTCCAGTGCTGAGCTGGGTCATGTTGCATGGTAAGTGTCGTTACTGCCGTAGTGTTGTATCCTGGCAATATCCAATAGTGGAATTGTTAACGGGCGTTATTTTCGTTGTCTCGTATATCGCTTGGCCGCTTAGTTTTAGCGGCGTGGGGCTGTTCCAGTTTGTATTGTGGCTGGCATTCTTAGTGGGGTTTATGGCACTCGCAATATACGACATACGTTGGTTCTTGTTGCCGGACCGGATAGTATTGCCGCTCACTCTTTTGGCGGTGCTTCAAGTGGTAGTGACGGCTATATGGCAGCGTAACTTTAACTCGTTCTGGGAGCCTATAGTGGCTGCGGTCATTATATTTGGGTTGTTTTGGATACTTTTTCAAGTGTCTAAAGGCGCTTGGATAGGAGGTGGCGACGTCAAGCTAGCAGGCCTGCTCGGCCTGTTAGCCGCTACATCTTTGAAGGCATTTTTGGTGATCTTTTTTGCGTCATTGATTGGCACGCTGGTCAGTATACCGTTATTACTGCGTGGTAAACAGGGGCTTAAATTACACGTGCCCTTCGGCCCATATTTGCTGACAGCTACCGTCACGGTAGTACTGTATGGGACACCGATGATCAGATGGTATCAAAACCTGCTATTGCACTAGGTGTGCAATCTCTTTAGCGCAGCGAAAATGTTACGGTAAGTCCTGGTGTTGCGCTTGTGCTTCCTGGTATACTAAAGCTCATGAAAGAGGGTGGCCCTAATATCGGCTTACGAACTTTGCATAATTTCAGCAAAAATTTCCATTTCCCGGATTGGTGGCACGCTCACAGTATGCTTGTGCCAGGGCGCTCTGTTGTGCGTTATGCCTACGATTCGCTGCATAATTCCATTAGGTCTGCTGCTGTTGGCCTAGGCAACGCAGAGCGACATGATCGCTTACGATATCGTGCAAATGTGTCGCAGTGTGGGTTTACAATCATAGAGGTTATGATTGTGTTGGCAGTGAGCGGCATGATGTTTCTAGCGGCCGTTATACTTATAAACGGTCGTCAGAATAAGGCAGAGTTCACGACGGGTATATACAGTCTCCAACAGCAGTTGCAACAGGCTGTTAATGATACTACGGACGGGTTCTATCCGAATAACGGCGGTTTTACGTGTAATGGAGACAGTAGCCCAGTTACGTTCTCTTCCACTAGCCAGAAGGATACACAGGGTGCGAATGGCGGGTGTATTTTTATGGGAAACGCGCTGCAATTTGGTCTTGGCAGCGGGGGAGCGGCTGCTAGCAGTATCGGCATATTGCCACTTGTGGGAAATCAATATAATCCACCAGGTTCTACGATTCCAACACTGACAGTGTCGGCGGCCGCCCCGCGTGCGGTGTATCCAGGTAGTAGTGAGAGGCAAGTACCTACGAACACTGTCTCTGTCCAGTATATGGAAAACGGTCTAACCGTAGCGAAGGCTAATACGGAGGGCTGCAGCGGGGTTAACAGTGGGATATGCTATACAGAAAGTGGCAACGCAACTATAGAAGCAACGGGGATAGTGGCGTTTGTGACAGGTAATAGTGATGGCACTATTACGTCTTTTGGTAGCAGTGGTAACTATAGCCTGAAGGCAGGCTCGCAACAGCTAAGCTTGTACGGGGTAAGTGGTGGAAGTGTGCCTAGCCAACCTAATCAAAGCTTGAGCGCTGCGAGTGACAGTATCGGCAATACGCTTAATGGAGGTGCTAGCAATCTACATCCCGCTGCTAGTGCTAGTATTTGCATAGCTAGTGCCACGACCAACCAGTCAGGTCTATTTACTATAAGCAGTGGCTTGCGCGTGACGCTAGCAATTAAGTCGGGGCTTACATGTTAGTTTTTCGGCGATATTCAGATGGCACCGACCGACGAAAGGCGGGGGACACCATTGTAGAGGTGCTTATCTCAATCACAGTCATTAGCCTTGTGCTGACAACTGCGTATGTTATCACGAATAAGAATAATATATCTATGCAGGCAAACCAGGAGCGAATACAGGCTCAACACATAGCTGAAGCGCAAATAGAGGCGCTGCGATCGAGTGGAGGAATCCCACAAGGGTTGCCGAGCGATAGCTGCTTCAATACAGTAACAGATGCTTGGGTGTCCGATGCATCCTGCAAGAGCATTTCAAATGGGCCTGGTAGTGGTGCTACGTACACAGCAAGCATCAGTAAGGACTCCTCTGGAGTGTATGCGGTCACGATTACATGGACAAGCTTGGGAAGTAACAAGGTGAACGGTAACAACGTAACTATGTATTACGAGTTGTAACGAGGTGGCCATGCATAGCTGCACACGTTTACTGAAGCGACCCAGCCATAGCAAGTATCAAGCTGGATTCACGATTATTGAGCTTATGATAGCTACTGCTGTATTCTCGATGGTATTACTTGTGATTACGGTAGGAGTGATGCATTTTACGAATGACTATTACAAAGGGGTGAATAATTCTACTACGCAAACTACTGCACAAAATGCCATAGATATTATCTCACAGGCGATTAAGTTTAGTGCGAGTCAACCTGAGACGTATTTAACAAGTGGCTCTCCATACTTTTGCATAGGCAACCAGGAATTTGTAGCTACCTTAGGTGTGCAATATAACGGCGGTACGCCAAGCTCCCGCAACTGGGGTCTCTATATGTTCCCGATGACAACTAACACTTGCAGTAGTACGATGCAGTTGGGTGGAAAGGAGCTGCTAGGTAAGGGTATGCGGTTAGCTGCTGTGTCGGTGAGCCAATCTGACCCTAAACTTGACCCTACTTTATGGAAAGTATCACTGACAATCGCATATGGAGATGCCGACTTGCTCTGCAGAACGAGTCTAGGGGGTGCTGCAACGGGCGGTTGCGCGCAGAACGCTCCGGCATATCCCAGTAACGAAACAGTGATGGGTAGTGACGTGCAGTGCAAGTCGCAGGTTGGATCACAGTTTTGTTCAGTTGCGTCACTTTCAACCATAGTGCAAGAGAGGATTGTAGGAGGTTAACATGAAATACGCATGCCATTGCGCTAAAGAGACAAGCGGAAGAAACATATGTCGTGATCAGCGAGGTATGGCGTCATTCCTAGTGACCTTGGTGATGATGATGGTCATCACACTAATTGTAGTCGGGTTTTCGCAGGTTGCACGTCGTAATCAGAGTGAGGCGCTGAATAACCAGCTCAGTGAACAGGCGTTCTACGCTGTCGAATCAGGTATTAATGTTACGGATGCTACAATTTCTAGTTACTTAAAAACTAACAGTTATGGCACGTTGCCCGTCAAGTCCACTTGTAACGGGGAATATGACCCAAATAATCAGATTAACGGTGCCTCGACGAGTAATTTGGTGCTCAGCAGTACCCCAGATGTGCAGGATACGTGCATACTGGTTAACCCTAATCCAACCAGCTTGCAGTATAACCTAACGACTACGAGCTCAGAGGTTATCCCCATTAATAGCAATACAGCTTTGGAGTCGTTGACCTTTAATTGGGCCAAGCAGGATAGTACGAGTACTCTTACTTCATGCTCCGGATCGGCATATGAGTTCCAGCCCGTTAATGTGTGGGGCTCGAATTGTGATTTTGGCGTGTTGCGCCTAGACCTCGTTGCAAATCCGACCATCGTTGCCCAGAATGCTTCTTCGTTAGCGGCTAATACAATATCACTGTTCTTAACGCCACGAGGTTCGCATGGCGGTACTCAGGCGGTATCTTTTGGTGGCGCGACAAAGGCTTACGTTGTATCTGGGAGCTGCAGCAGCGGTGTATGTACGGCAACTGTTTTGTTATCAGGTACACTGTCACAGTACGCGCTGCGCGCAACAATGTTGTATGAAAGTTCAGCAGTCACTATCACGGGTACTATCAAAGGTGGCCCCGCAGTATTTTATGGAACGCAAGCAATTGTAGATGTTACCGGCAAGGACCAGGGCGAACTTCGCCGTATACAGGCTCGAGTGTCAATCGGGGCGAATGCTAATAGCAATATCCCCGCGTACGCTGCAGCGAGTAGTAATAGCATATGCAAGCACTTCTCAATCATCCCCTCAGGGAGCGTAAGCACTGCACTCAGCTGTAATTAGCCATGCCCAGGGATTGAGTGTACTCTTCTCGTCCCTTAGTAATACAATGTTACGTGCCTGGTAGTTTACAGGTGATGAAATTCGTCATGAACCTTTTTTAGGTGTGGGTCGGTAACATGGGTATAAATCTGAGTTGTCGCAATGTTACTGTGGCCAAGCATTGCTTGGACAGAACGTAAATCAGCTCCGTTCATGAGCAAATTGGTGGCAAAGCTGTGTCGTAGCGTGTGCGGGCTAACGTGCTTGGTTATGCCTGCAAGCAACGCATAGTGTGCAACTAATCGCTGTACGCTGCGAGTGGTTAGCCGGTGGTAGTTGCCGCTCAAGTCAATTTTTTTGTTGCCGGCGAAGCGTATGAACAAGGGTTTGGTGTTATCTTTGCGGGCGTCTAAATATTTTTGCAACCATTCTGCGGCTTCGGCGCTAATGAAGATCGGCCGGTCTTTCTGGCCTTTGCCGCGTACCATAAACTCACGACGCTTTAAGTTAATATGATCGCGGTCAAGCCCGACTAACTCACTTACACGCAAGCCCGAGCTGAACAGTAGCTCAAGTATAGCTCGATCTCGCATTCCGGCAAGATTACTAACGTTTGGCTGTGCGAACAGTCGTTCCAACTCATCTTCTTCGAGCCATGTGACTTGCTTGCGCTTCGTACGTGCTAGCTCGATCTTATCAGGTGCAAGAGCAGGGATACCGCGTTTGCTACAGAACTTTAAGAAGCTACGCAGGGCGATTAGATGGTAGTTCGTGGTCGCTGCACCAAGCTCGTCACTGGTATTAGTACCGAGGCGATTGAGCCATAGACGCCATTTACGTATTACTTCTGCATTTATCTCACTGACGTTAATGTCGTCGGCGTAGTCAAGCAGGCGAGTTAGGTAATGATCATAGTTGGCGATTGTTTTCTGTGAGCGATTTTGCTCAAGCTCCAAATATTCTAAGAAGTCGGTTTTTGCTTTGCCAAAACGCATGCTCTTATGGTGACTGTTCAGTGGCTACGTGTCAATGCATCGAAGGGGCACCTTCTGTGTGTTAATTTGTTACACAAATTGAGCGCTGTCCTTTTATCTGTTAGAATATGTCTAATTAAGTTAAAGGACGGACATGGAACGAACACTTGTTATCTTTAAGCCTGACGCAGTGCAGCGGGGGATTGTAGGAGAAATTCTCAGTCGATTTGAAAAGGTCGGGCTCAAGATTGTCGGGATGAAAATGCTCAACCCAGATTATGATCATTATTACCATCATTATGAAACGATTGGCAAGATGATATCTCGTCGAGGCCAGGCTCAGTTTGAAGTCCAGCTGGGGGCAATGCAAGAAGGCCCGGTGATTGCCGGTGTTCTTGAGGGAGTGGGTGCGGTTGCCTTAGTACGTAAGCTGGTGGGTACAACTAGCACAGACGAGGCAGCTCCAGGAACTATCCGGGGAGATTACGCACATGCCAGCATTGAGTATGTGAACAAGCACAATGTCGCCCTGCCGACTATCATGCACGCATCTGGCGATCGCGAAGAAGCAAGCCAGGAAATCGCTCATTGGTTTAGTGAGTCTGAAATATTTGCTGATTACCAGACGGTACACGAGTACTTTACGCAGCCACGCCCAGGAGCAAAGAAGAAAACTCAGAAGTAGTACGTCAGGTGCGTACATTTACAGTGTAGAGCATTTTCCTGCCAGTGTGCGAGAAGAGTACTGTATAGCATTAGAATTTGCTTCTCACGTACAGTATTCTCTGGAAAGAGAGAAATAGTGTTTTTTCTTTCCAGAAATGCCCCCGTAGTTCAATGGATAAAATAGCTCCGTCCTAAGGAGAAGCTAGCGGTTCGAATCCGTTCGGGGGCACCAAGTACTTGCACGGAGTAGAGCGAGTAGTCTGGGTGTATTTTCTGCGGATCTGTCATGCAACCATGGGTATATGAGCAAAAGGCATGCAGGGATAAGCGTGGTTAGTATGCGCGATATTATTGGTTGGTACGGTGTTCTAGTAATAGTCGTAGCCTATGTGCTACTAAGCTTTAAGACACTGCATGCGGCAACTTTGCCGTATCAGCTACGTAACCTTACTGGCGCTATAGCAATTCTTTATGAGGCAGCAACTAAAAAAGACATGGAACCGGTCGCGCTTAACTTGTCTGGGCACTCGTGGCGCTTGTGGCTATCATCAGAATTTCGTTTCCTGGTACAATACGCGTATGAGTATGCGCGGCTACAACGTTGTAGGATTGAGGCACGCTTAAATGGCGGACAAGCAGGCAGCAAGCACTGACGTGGAGAAAGTTAAGTATTTTCCTGATCAGCTAGATGACGAAGATGTGCTGTATGTGTTCCGTAAACACCCCGTTGTTATGCGCAAGGGACTTATATGGGGTTCGCTCGGTTTGTTAGTGGGGCCGCTGTACACGCTTGTCCTTACGTATGTCCATCCTCACAACCCACCATCGCTCAACTTTTTTTATTTGAGTTTTCTGGTAAGTGTTGGGATATCGATGTTACTACTATTTCCGAGCTGGATGAGTTGGTATTATAGCGTGTTTATTGTGACTGATCAGCGATTTATACAGATTACTCAACGTGGTTTTTTTCATCGAAGTGTTGTTGATATGAGTCTCGATCAAATTCGAATGGTAAATTACGAAATTTCAGGATTGCAGGAAACGTTGCTGGGATTTGGTACAATAATGATGCAGACAATCGTCGGGGATTTGGTCATACACTATATACACAAGCCACAACACATCCAGAAAAAGCTTCTGGCAATCTTGCGCGCTCGAGGTATGAATGTAGATAGTTCTGGTGTCGAATAACGATATATGAAAAAGCAACAGCCGAAGTTAAACCCAAGTGAGCGTTTAAAGAACGTTCGTAATGTCATACCTCCGGTACCAAAACGGTTCAAGAGGGTTAAAAACGAAGAACGTATACAGGCCGCTTTTGAAAACATCCCTAAGATTACTAATGAAACGGTAGCTGAACACCGTGAAAATGTCCTAAAGGGTGCTCGTAAGTACAAATACCCACTGCAGCACTCTAAGCGTCGCATAGTTATCGCATCTATCAGCCTACTCGTAGTTGCGGTTGTAGCCTTTGCGGTATATGTTGGGCTGGCACTGTACAAGTTTCAGTCTTCCTCGGCATTTATGTACAGAGTTACGCAAGTGCTACCGGTGCCAGTAGCCCGGGCTGGCACGCATTTCGTTGCTTATGAGAATTACTTATTTGAGTTGCGCCGCTATGAACACTATTACCAGTCGCAACAGGGTGTTAACTTTAATACTAAAGACGGACAGCGCCAACTTGATAGCTACAAGCCTGTAGCCCTGAACGAAGCAGTGCAGGCTGCCTATGTAAAACAGCTGGCGGCCCTGCATCACGTGTCGGTCAGCCAGACTGACCTTGCAACAGAACTCAATGCTCTTAAAGCGCAGAACCATTCAAGTAATCAGGAATTAGCTGACGTTATGAATAAATTCTTTGGTTGGTCGTTGTCCGATCTTAAGCGTGAATTGCGTCAGGAACTGCTAGCACAGAAGGTGGCATCAGTGCTTGATACAAGTACTCGTGCTCGTGCGAATAAAGTAGCCAGCCAGTTACGAGCAGGCGCAAAATTTACAGTACTAGCCAAACAGTATTCTGATGATGTCGCTACCAAAGATAAAGGTGGCGTGTATGCTGACACGGCAATTACGAGCGCAAGCACCGATGTGTCCCCAGCGGTAGTACAAGTGTTACAACATATGTCCCCGGGCCAAGTGAGTGGTGTTATTTGGGCGGGTAAAACGTTCCAGATTGTTAAGCTTATTAGTAATAATAATGGTAAGATGACAGCTGCCCATATCTCGTTTAATATCACGCCCATATCAACGTACGTTGTTCAATATCAGAAGACACACCCTAAGCGCGTTTATATTACTGTACAATAGCTATTTTACAAGATTAGGTTTCTCTACTGTTGAGGGATTGCTTTTTAGTTGCTGACTTGTTAAAATTACCCCTGTTGTATCAGTGGGCTCGTAGTGAAGATGGCCTATCACGCCTCCCTGTCACGGAGGAGATCGCCGGTTCGAATCCGGTCGGGCCCGCCAAGTTGCTTAAACTTAAAGAAGTCTCGGAAGAGACTTCTTTTTAATACAACAACTGCGCATAAAGTTCTATGAAAAGATATAACGATTGATATGTTTGTCATTGAGCAGTTGTTCAACTAACCGTACATTGTTATTAAGTATGTATTTGCAGGCATCGTATAAAAATCGAGCTCGCAGCAGGATCTTAAGCGAGCTGTTGATATCGGACAGCAAATGAGGATTTGTTATCGCACGCACGAAATCATCGTACTTGCCTGATCGTATGCAGTTTTTTGTCGGATCGTGCAAATTGTGCATTAAGACCATTGCCGTATCCTCAAGCAAGTAACTGTAGCGGTAATCATCAAAGTCCAGAATGGCTTGCAGTTTGTCGTGCAAGAACAGAGTATTCTCTAGTTTGAGGTCTCCGTGTACAAGTCCAGTTTTGAGGTGGCTAATAGATTGTGCATTGGCCAAAAGATGGGAACGCAAGACATGCACGATGTCTGCGATTGATTGATCAAGCAGGGGCGATGATTGCCTGGACTCTTCATATTGGGCGAGAGCCCGTTTGTCGATGCTCAGGTTACTAGAACCATTGGGTCGCCCAAATGTCTCTCCAACCGTATACAGTATATCAACAGCGTGAGCTAACTCCCTTGCCACGGAGTCACTAAAATTTGATGGCTCTGCACCCTGCACATAGTTAAACAGTGCAAAGAATGTGCCCGCGTCATGGCCCAGGAAGTCGCCACTCGTAAGCGGCACAAGACCAGGGACGGAGAGCCGTGCCTACCCGACTTACGCATAAATCGAAGTTCCAGCTCAATAGACTCTGAGCTGCGTGTACCGCGTATAGAATGTTCCGCGTTGTACATGCGAAACACGAATTTTTGCAACCTCACGAACACAAGGTAATTGGCATTCTCGACGCCCGACTGAATTCGATTGATTGTCAGCTCATTTTCGGCAAGGTCATAGTGGTCTACAAGCATACGCATCACAAGGGGATTAGTCATGGATCAAATTATATCGTATATATCACTGGTGTGGCAGGGGTCATATGGCGAGCGGTCCGGCTCACCCTCAGAAATATGCGTTTGCGGAGCTTTCATGTTGCTGAAAGAGCTCCGCGTACCCCCCGTTACGGCACACCAGGTAAATTACCTCTGTTATTCTGGGAAACCCAGAGTGTGTGCAAGGACTACAATCACCAATATGTCGGTTTTTGCTAAGATAAGCGTATGACAACAACCCAAATTGCAACAAATATTGGCGCCAAAGACAATGCTAATGGCGTAGGCGCTCTGTTATCCCCCGTGGGTCAACAGCAAGTTGCTTCTTTGCTTGAACAAGTTAGCAAAGAATTAGGAGATGCCGTTTGGTGTATGCCACTCAGCTCGTTACATATAACTGTCTGCGAGATAATGCAGGCAAAACCATACCCTGAAGACAAAGAAGTACTATTCCAGCGGAATCTAGAACGATATAAGCAGGCGTTGAAATCCGTGCTTAACGACGCGGAGCCCATAGAAGTAACTTTCAATCGTGTGGAAGCAAGCCCGCAAGCTATTATTATTCGTGGTAGCGACGACCATGCTTTCGATGCTATACGAAAGGGGCTTGTGACATCCTTACCGCTGCCTGCACAAACTAAACAACCGCCAACTATAATTCACAGCTCAATTGCCCGATTTACAAAAGAGATCGATTTTAGCATTGTTGAGGCAGCTATTGCTAAGCTAAGTGTCTCATTTACTGAAATCATCACTGAGTTTCAGCTTATGCATAACGTCTCCCCTTACAATCTCAGCTCTGAAGTGGCCGCCCGCTTTCCACTTAAAGCCCGATAGCTCTATACCTGCAAAGTTACGGCCCATCAGTATGCTTATGTTAATGAATCCTACTCAAGTATACGACGCGATATGTGTCCAGGCATTTATGTGCTCATCCTAAGAGGATGAGGTAGTAGGCCTTATCCATAATATGTCTGTATTGTTAAAACCAGAGGACATCGCATTTTTTGGAACCACCAAGGTGGAACCCCAGAAGGGGGTGGTAGGCATGAGCCACCCTCACTTTGTTGTAACTTAGGGGTCTCACCTTGTATAATAATGCGGTCGGTCGGGATTTTAAGTGCCACCTTAGCTCAGTTGGTAGAGCGACGCATTCGTAACGCGTAGGTCAGGAGTTCGACCCTCCTAGGTGGCTCCATATTCTGAAGAGTACTTTGTGCCCTTGGAGCGTGGTAGCATGTACCTTTATGCTTAAGCCTAGACAAGCGAAGATCTATTTCCTAGGGCTTTCTCCGCCCAAGATGCACACGGTGCCCTTATTGAATCGACGACGAAGCGTGCTCAAAAGCTGTTACGCCATTAGGGCTTGGAATTTAAGCAATGTTCTGAGGATTATATGCGGGTATCGTATAGCGGCTATTATGCGACCTTCCCAAGGTTGAGATCCGGGTTCGACTCCCGGTACCCGCACCAACCATATACGATATAAAGGTATATATGCAACTTATTTATGACGCTTTACTACGAACTATTATTGCGACTATATTGTCCGAACTAGTCTCTTTACCTTTTATAAAACTTGCAAGCCCAAATTTTAGTGCAACAGTATTTGATATGCTGGTTTTTGCAATTCCTGTTTTTATTGCGATACTTGGCTATAACGTCATTAAAGCTCGTTTAGAAAATCGAGCTTCTGGCAAGTCAAAATAGCTCTAATTTCTTGCAGAACGGTGCACCGAAATTTACAATGTCTGATCCCAAGTATTCTTAACTCATATGTCTAGTCGTACGTCTTCTACACTAGTTTGTCGCCATGCTTGTTCTGAGGTTAACCTGAGCGCAACTAGTGGTGGGGCTATTGCTTTTAATGCTCCAGACTCGCCGCTAACCCAAATGGGCATAAAAGATGCTCAATTATTGGGTGAACGTCTGGAATCAGAATATGGCATAAGTCGTGATACGTTGGCGGCGACGTCTGAACTACGCCGCACCTGGGAAACTGCTCAATATGCAGGACTCGCAGTCAAAATACGGGACCCAAATCTCAATGAAGTAGTTCTGGATACTACGCCAGAAAAACTCCAGGCCATTGTATGCGGTCGTCAGAAGCTTCCTCGTGATGTACTTATTGCAGCAGATCGGGTGCTTAGCGAACCTCCAAATGCGCGGGTCATAATAAGCTCAGGCCTTCTAATAGCTGGCATGTGCATCCAATTGGGAATGAATATGGATAAATTTGATTGACCTGTACCTTTATATTGCGAGACTAGGCAGTTACCCATGCCCGTTTGTAGTGGTGTTGGCACTATGGCGCTTCGCGGTGTATTCTTTGCGGGCTAATTTCTGGTACAATTATAATTAGATAAATGACGGCAAATAAGCATTTTTTTCAAGATAGGACCACGTTACTGCTAGTTAGTATAATGTTATTCTTGACATTGGTGGCGGTAGCTCTTGTGTTGTTGCGGCTTGGGAGTGCTCCCGGAACTGGTAATTATATTGTCGCGTATCGGGCAAGTCTAGGAATTGACCGATATACGACCGGAACGATCAGTGACGTGTTAAGTTTTGTGGTAGCCGCACTCCTTATCTCTAGTGTTAGCCTGACGCTAGCATACCGCTCATATCGTGTTCGTCGTGAGCTGTCTATGACAGTGCTCGGGCTGACTATTGGCTTGCTTTTATTCTTAATTTTTGTGAGTAATTCGTTGCTTATGCTACGGTAGGCTATCATGTTTACATTCGAGATACCGTATGAAAAGGATCGCCGAGGCCGGTATAGATTCTTCGAGATACTACCAGGCTTACTGGCGTATTCCATGTTACTAGTGCCGGTCGTTCTAAGTATTATTAACGTAACGCTGGCTGCTGTATTCATATTTGTGTACTTATTAGTTAACTTTGTGCGGGGTATTGCTGGTGCGGTGCGGTCACTTCACGCTTTTCACGTTATGCAGCAGCATCAGAAGCTGCCATGGGCTCAGTTATTACGTGAACTTGAAGCAGGTGAGGCTAATGCCAACGCAAAGCGTCCTGCCTGGCATCGACGTACAATCGAGCGTAGCCATGAACGGCCTTTGCTGATGCCGCCAAGCCAAGTTATACACGCGGTTATCATCGCGACCTATAAAGAATCAGAAGAGATACTACGGCCTACTATTGAGGCTCTGTTGGCGAGTGATTTTGATATGAGACGAGTTATATTTGTACTGGCATATGAAGGACGAGCAGGGAAAGAGACTGAGAAGCTGGCACGTCGTCTAGAAAAGCAATACAAAAAGAAGAACGTATTTATGGATGTACTGGCAGTTAAACACCCGGTATTACCTGGTGAGACATTGGGTAAAGGAGGCAACGTAACATATGCAGGGCGGACGTTACTGAATTATGTGCGACAGCATAACATAGATCCTCTACGCGTTATGGTCACAACACTTGATGCCGATAATCGTCCTGACAAAAATTATCTAAATGCTCTGACTTACGAGTACGTAGCAGCGCCAGATCCTGTCCATACGTCGTATCAACCAGTCGCAACCTTTACGAACAACATTTGGGACGTGCCGGCGCCGATGCGCGTACTTGCAACTGGTAATACTCTAGGGCAGCTGATGGGATCGCTGCGTTTACATGCTTTACGTAACTTTTCAAGTCATGGCCAGCCATTAGCAGCACTTATAGAAACAGATTTTTGGAGTGTGCGTACTGTCGTCGAAGATGGACATCAATTCTGGCGATCGTATTTTGTCTTTGACGGCAACTATCGTGTGCTACCGGTGCACTTACCGATAGGTACAGACGCCGTACTTGCTGCGACGTACCGTAAAACATTACGTGCTCAATTCGCTCAATTACGACGTTGGACATATGGTGCATCCGATGTAGCATATTTTGCAGAATATGGCTTTTTTCACAAGAACTCTATTCCAAAAACCGATCTAATTGCTAAGTTCTGGCGGCTACTGGAAGGTCATGTTACTTGGGCGGTAGGGCCACTGCTGGTGTTATTTAGTGGTTTTGTGCCGGCTATTTTTAACCACAAAAGTATAACAGCATATGAGCTGCCCGTTATTGTCAGTCGGATCCAGACGGTCGGTATCGTAGTACTAGTAGTTACGGTGTTTATGGCGTTACGTACATTGCCGCCCAAGCCAGCACGCTACAAACGGCATCGTACACTATTTATGGTGTTACAGTGGGTATATTTCCCTATTACTACATTGTTTTTCAATTCTTTGGCTGCATTCAATTCGCAGACTCGCCTAATGTTCAAGCGGTACCTCACGAAGTTTGATGTTACTGCTAAAACAGTTGTAACCGATACTGGCAAGACGCACGACATGCATGCTGAAGGATAGCGGGCAGCCTGTCTCAATCAATTAGTGTGCGTTACCTTACTGACGATGGTATGCCTGGTACTGGACGGCAGCTACGTTGTCGAAGCGGTGTAAAGTCGCTAGAACCGTTCTAATAATATCCGCGGGGCCTATAGCGGCTGTAGTAGCGTCGTGTAGCAGTATCGCAATAACGGTAGCAGTAAGCGCGCCTGCATCATCAATCGATGAAGTTCGATGTCCTACGGATCTCAAAATACTTATAAACAACTTATCGCGACTAAAAGGTGCTACTGGACCGTTTGCACAGCGCACGCTAAGGCTCGTCCTTAGATCTGCCATTTCTTCGGTGGTGAATATGGCGTTACATACCAGACACCTGCGTCGGCGCCATATGCGATTGAGTCGCTTTTGAATACGTGAGTTTGTGACTTGTGTCTTGTTGCCACAGTATATGCAAATCATTTGACCTCCATTCACTATTTGATAGGGCACTTTACCCAAAGTTAACCATATCAATATATTGTCATAACGCTATCATTTTTCCTAGTGGAAAACTATGTGGGAAACATAGAGTATGATGGCTCTCTCTTAAAAGTTGTTAAAATGTGATGGCGCGCATTCGAATGCCTAGGGCTATTAGTTTTTCTTAGCGTCAGGGTTAGTCGTAAAATTATTCTTAGATTTAAAAAAAGCCGAAGGTCTGTGTAACCTTCGGCAAAATTTTCTTTTTTGACGATAACTTTTGTTGCTTTACGCTGTAACTCTTGTACGTCGAACGCGTGAAGTGCGCTTGACAGTTGGGAGCTCCTCATAAAACAACTCAAAACTCGCAAGCGAGTTTGCTTGTTGTTTGGTACTCAACCAAAACACCTCGTTTAACTGGAATATGTTACTTCCTGGCTGGGTTTATGTCAAGGCTTTTTTGATAGGAGCAAGTATATAACAGGGGTGCGTGTGTGCATGGAATCTTGATTTATTGGGTAACATCAGCTATAGTACGGTACAGTTTTTTGGTTGATGTTCTACAATTCAGATAAGTGTACAAACTAATCTTTGTTAGTAGATATACGGCAGCAAAACACTATGGGTAAAATAGTAGTTTCTTGGGTGATTAGCTCATTTGGCTAGAGCGCTTCCTTGACGTGGAAGAGGTGAGAGGTTCGAATCCTCTATCGCCCACCAAAGTAAAAATCCACTCCCTATCGAGTGGATTTTTACTTTGGTGGCGCATACAACTTTCATGCGCACAGTAATGTGTGGCGTATACAGAGGTTAGACAAGATACGTATGTGTTGCGGACAGCAGGACATGCAGTGCTACACCGGATACCCGGTGCTCAAAAGGGACAAGTCTTTGGCCTTACCTATAGTAATAAGATACCGGCCGCATAAGGTTAGTGAAGCGTATATCACACATGACGTACAAAATGCTAAAACGGGTTTTCCACTTATCCACAGATCGCCAAATGAAAATGTAAATAAGTACTAGCCAAATAGTACTATATGGAATATACTTGTTTAGTGTAAGGTGATGTTTTGCCGAGAGGTTTTAACGCTAACGGAACGACTAGGGTAAATTTGCGAGATTACCATAGTCGTTTTTGTTTATGTAGGTATGTGGTCATCTTTATATCTGTCTATGTTTTGTTGACGACTTGCTAAGCTGATATACTATCGTTTAGTAGGCTATGACGTGGATTCACCACCCACAGAGCTTATTGTCCTGTCGACAGGAACTGATGTCGAAACGAGTGCTCCCTGATTGGGAGAAGTCCGGTGGAACCGCCCGGCTTATGATAATGCTGGGTCCGAGACGTGAGATGCGTGCAATAGTGCATACGCAGATTTCACGTCTTTTTTAATCTTTATAATTTAATGGGTAGCTATGTTAACCGCTAATTGTGTGCCCGTCAGGATTTTTGATGATGGTACACAGGGCAATACGGGACAGAGAGGAGAAAACTATGTCCGAGCAAGACCAAGACCAACTCTACGCTATGCGTCACAGCCTGGCACATATTATGGCGAGTGCGATTCAGCATCTTTGGCCTGACGTGAAGCTTGGCGTGGGCCCTGTGGTAGACAATGGATTTTACTATGACGTAGACCTGGGGGGCGAACAGCTGTCGGTTGACGAGTTCCCACGCATTGAGGCGGAAATGCAGAAAATTATTAAGAAGGGAGAGCCATTCGAGCGGCTTGACATGCCAATTCTAGAGGCAGTAGCATGGGCGCGCAAATACAATCAGCCATACAAGGAAGAGCTACTTAACGACCTACAGCGGGAAGGAACCACTGTCGCAAAAGATTTAGATGCCAACGCTATAGGTGTTGCTGCCGTGGGTGATAGCAAGGTAGAGAGTGTGACCTTTTATCGTAATGGTGATTTCACAGACTTGTGCCGTGGCCCACACGTAGTAGCGACAAACAAGGTCGGTGCATTCAAGCTTATGCGTGTAGCTGGTGCTTACTGGCGTGGCAATGAAAATGGTCCACAAATGCAACGCGTATATGGGGCGGCATTCTCAACCCCGAAAGAGTTGCGGCAATATCTGGATATGCTTGAGGAGGCCAAAAAACGCAACCATCGTAAATTAGGCCAGGAGCTTGACCTGTTTGTGTTTAGTGATTTAGTGGGTTCCGGGCTGCCCATTTTTACGCCTCGTGGAACGATACTGCGTGAAGAACTAGCAAACTTTAGTAATGAATTGCGTCAACGCTACGATTTTCAGAAAGTCTGGACGCCGCACATGACTAAAAAAGATCTGTATGAAAAAAGTGGTCATTGGGCGAAATTTGGTGATGAGCTGTTTCTGGTAAAAAGCCAAGAGACGAGCGATCAATTAGTACTAAAGCCTATGAACTGCCCTCATCATACACGCATATATGCAAGCCAACCGCGCAGTTATCGCGACCTGCCGCTTCGCTATCTGGAGACGACTACTGATTATCGCGACGAGAAGACGGGTGAGCTAGGAGGGCTAAACCGTGTGCGCTCGTTAACACAAGATGACAGTCACGTGTTTTGTCGCGATAACCAAGTTGAAATTGAGATAGACAATCTACTATCGTGTGCCAATGAACTGTACCGTGTAGTTGGTATGGACTTGCGGGTGCGTTTGAGCTATCGTGACGACAGCGATGCATATCTTGGTACAAAAGAGCTTTGGGCAAGTACACAGGCTCAACTGAAGAATGCAGTTGTTGCGAACAAGCTGGAGTATTTTGAGCAAGAAGGCGAAGCGGCTTTCTATGGTCCAAAGATTGACTTCATGGCCACTGATGCAATTGGTCGTGAGCATCAGGTCGCTACTGTGCAATTAGACTTTGTGCAGCCGGAGCGGTTTGAGCTGGAGTATACAGCCGAGGACGGCTCTGCACATCGTCCGATTATGGTGCACTGCGCATTGCTAGGCTCAATTGAGCGATTCCTGAGTGTCTACATAGAACATACTGCAGGTAAATTCCCAGTATGGAATGCCCCGGAACAAATTCGTCTAATTTCGGTTAATCAAGAAGATAAAACGGTAGAATTCGTGAACAATATAATTGTTCAATCTAAGAGATTAGGTCTCCGAGTATACGCTGACAATGGTAACGAATCGGTTGGGAAAAAAATCCGATCAGCTGAGCTTGCCCGCGTGCCGTATACGGTTGTATTAGGCGAAAAGGAACTAAGTAGTGGTGAGTTAACCCCACGTATCCGTAAAGATTTGGCAGGTAGCGAAAGCCTGCACAGCTACACGGTCGCTGAATTTTTGAACACTGTTGCGAACGAGGCAAAAGGTCGAGTTAGCAAGTCGAGTCTCTAAACTATTGAAAACCTACAATACTATGACGAAACCGATTGTTGCCACAGTTATAGATGATGTGTCGGTTTCCTATATCGGTGAACTGGCTAAGCGCTATAACGTGTGTAATAGTCTGTGCCAGACACTTGCTGATTTTTATAGCCGCCATTTTGTACATGCACTTGGCAGCACTAAGGATAAAATACGCAAGTATACGCAAGATCAGACTGATGTTTTGGGGGCGACGTCCTTAAATGGGGCGCAGGCAGATTCGGTAGGATTGAGTAATCAGCACGAACTACATAAAGTTACGCCACATCCGGTCAGCCGCGAACGGGCGCCTAAAGACTGTGCAGAACGTTGTCAGCAGGGGGTGTTTATTGGAGTCGACGTAGTCGATGGCGAATACGGCGGTAGTATACAAGGTGTCCGAAGAGTATTTGGCGGTGATTGTGCTTGGAGTTGGTTACCTAATCTTGTTGGTGGGTGCTGCTCGTTGCATGGACTGGTCGGTGATTATGGGGCTTTTGATTGATGTACGGACAGAATTCTACTAGCAGTGCATTTAGAGAACGTGTGGAAGCGGTAGTGGCGCAAATACCACCCGGTAGAGTTATGACATACGGTCAGCTTGCCGCGCTCTGTGGTAATGCGCGAGCATCGCGTGTGGTTGGAGGCATCGCTCATTTTGGGAATCCGAGATTGCCATGGCAACGAGTTGTCAACAAACATGGCGGTCTTGCGTCCGGATATCCTGGTGGCAAACATAGTCACAGGCAAGCACTTGAAGCTGAAGGTATTTTTGTTGACAAAGCCATGAGAGTCAACGTGGATGTTCTGTTGTGGAGGCCAAAAGATAATGAATCAAAGTGACGAGAATCATGCGGTGTCGCCGCTAGTCGTCGTTGTGGGTGAGACGGCATCTGGGAAATCGGCACTGGCTTTGGAATTGGCTCAGAGGTTTGATGGCGAGATCATTTGCGCTGATAGCTGGACTGTATACAAAGGATTTAATATTGGTACTGCAAAGCCAAGTGCTGCAGACCAAAAGCTTGTTCCACACCACTTATTAGATGTAGCTGATCCACGCGAAGGTTTTAGCGCGGCGGTTTTCCAGCGTCTTGCAAATCAAGCGATAGAGCGAGTAACTCATAGAATGAGGTTGCCAATCTTAGTAGGCGGAACCGGTCTATATATTGATAGTGTGCTGTTTGATTACAGTTTCTTACCGCCCCACGACCCCACTATGCGTCATATGCTAAACCTCAAAACCCTTGATGAACTACTGCTTTACGCTGACGAACAGGGAATCGATACATCTACGATTGATACGCGCAATAGACGTCGTGTGATTCGGCTGATTGAGAATAACGGCGTGCAACCTACACGTAAGGCAGAACGTGAAAACACATTGGTGGTTGGCACGCGTGTCCCGCGAGACATGCTGAGTGACCGTGTCGCAAAACGCGTTGACTCAATGTTCAAAATGGGGCTTGAGCGTGAGGTTAGTGAGCTTGCGGAATGCTATGGCTGGGATGTAGAGGCCATGAAAGGCATTGGGTATCGCGAATGGCGGGAGTACTTTTTAGGTGCGCAGACTATTGAAGAAACGCGGCAGCGCATCATTAAATCGACTATGGACCTAGCGAAGCGACAGCGAACATGGTTTAAACGTAACTCAGGTATTCAATGGGTAGATGACCGAAGTTATTTTATAGACATAGTTACAACTTTTCTGAACAAAAGTAATTAGGCGTCGTAGCAATTTCTGGTACAATAAAGGCATGATCGAACAGCTATTTGGTTCTAAGACGAGAGTAAAACTATTACAGCTTTTTTATAGTAATCCAAACCGGTCATTCTATGTTCGTGAGATCACTCGTAAAATAGATGAGCAAATAAATTCTGTCCGTCGTGAATTGGCAAACTTACTGAATACGGGCATCATCACGAGCGACACTAGCAATCACAAGGTGTATTATGAAGTTAATCAGCGGTATGAGTTTTATGCGCCGCTTCAAGAGATATTCGGCAGTAGCCCAGGGAAGTCACGTAGAGCGGCTAAGACATCAAAAGCAATGGAGATGCCGTTAAAAGATGAAATTTCTGATCTGAAAGCATTGGGCAATGTCGAACTTGCTGCGCTGATGGGGCAGTTTACTCGTGATGATAGTACAGGTATAGATGTGTTGATTGTCGGTAATGTCAATCAGCATGCACTGACTAAATATGTCACTGAACTTGAGAAGCAGGAAGGCAAGGACCTGCGCTATACAGTATTCTCACTGGAAGATTTTACATATCGTATGCAAATTAAAGATCGATTTATGGATGCCGTTCTGCGTAGCAAAAAACAGGTACTTATTGACAGACCGGGCCTGTTGCCGAAGTGATCGATAACCAACCATTGATGGTTATAAGAGTACTCGTGGCAAGCTCTTTCCTAGCCTTTAATCATTCGTCATTAATTATAAGGAGTTATTATGGACATACAGTTTTATGGCGCTAACTGTTTAGTGATCTCAAATAAGCAGGTACGCGTAGTAGTAGACGACAATCTTGCTGCTTTAGGCGCTAAGAGTGTGACTAAAGATGGTGACATTTGTTTATTTACTGGTATGCACGAAGCCGTGCAGGCCACGCCTAAACTAACTATTGATATGCCGGGTGAATACGAGGTTAGTGGTATTTCGATTGTGGGGTTGCAAACTCGTTCGCATATGGACGAGGTCAGCGAAAAGAGTGCCATAACATATAAGATTACTTGGGGTGACGCACGTATTTTGATTACGGGGCATATATTCCCGGAGCTAAGCGATGAGCAGCTTGAGGCTATTGGTATTGTAGACGTGATGTTTGTACCGGTTGGAGGAAATGGCTATACCATTGACGCGATCGGTGCCATGCAGCTGATTAAATCGGTTGAGCCAAAGTTAATAGTTCCGACACATTATAACGATAGCCGCCTTAATTTTGCGGTGCCACAGGCAGAGATAAATGATGTACTCAAGGTATTCGCGATGGAGCCAAAAGAACATGTGTCAAAGCTACAGCTCAAGCCGTCAGATATGGCCGATGCGACTCAAGTAGTTGTTATCGACGCAACGAAATGACCGTAGTTATAACCAAAGAATAATGTATG
Source organism: bacterium (assembly GCA_021851735.1). Taxonomy (GTDB): domain Bacteria; phylum Patescibacteriota; class Saccharimonadia; order Saccharimonadales; family UBA4665; genus JAJZCD01. The sequence goes on from JAJZCD010000015.1 coordinate 23,817, forward strand.
GTCTTACAATGGACTCTGCCGTATAGCATAGGGTGCCTGTGCACTACATGGTGGCTTATGATTATGATTGACGCATCTTTTCCGTGCCTTATTCGAGAAGTAGTTTAGTCCACTCTCGTATTACTGCGTACTATAATAAAATCCTCCGCATCGACGGAGGATTTTATAGGAAGAACAAGGGTACGTTAGGCGGCAATAATACCTTTTTTCTTAAGTGTACGGATAGCTTGCGTGCTAACCTTTAGTTTAATCTTTTTGCCATCAACTGTCACCGTTTTGGTCTGCAAGTTTGGTTTCCATACCTTTTTGGTGTGTCGTTGT
>JAJZCD010000016.1 GCA_021851735.1 bacterium
TTTTGCCAACGGCAAAGCCACGACTGATCTCTTCTCGTTCCGCAAGGGTTAATCTGGTGTAGCTCATGGTGGGTACAGTGTACCAGGTGAAACTACTTATGTTGCGTTAGGTGTTTGAGTGGGGGTTTTGTTAGTCAGCCATACCACCCGCAGGACACACCCGCCTAGCCAATAAGCGGCAGAGCACCATGTACTGCGGTCACACGTACAGACACTGCATGGTACTTCATACCTTTGGCCACACAACCTTTGCTATGACACACTCGACTGGTATCCAACCAAATGTACGGCTATCCGTGCTGGCAGCCGGGTTGTCGCCAAGGAGATACAGACGATCTTCTTGCCGTTCTTTGATGCGTTTAATTTTCTCAAGCCCCGCGTGACGGACGATGACAACATCACCAGGTTTAACACGATAGGTCCGTTTCGCCACAACCAGTTGTCCAGTGCGTAATGACGGCAACATACTGCCGCCCTGTACCTGGCGGACTATAAAAGACTGGCGGAGTCTGCCAAGCAATCGTAACTGCGTACTATACATGCATCAGCCTCTGATCAATACGTTCATGCCCAAAAACATGAACAGACCCTAGGTAGACACACCCGGGGTCTGGAACGGGTGTGTTCCGTCACTAGCCTTTTTTCGTAGCCCAGAAAATTTTAGCTATCTCATCGATCTGGTCAAGTAGCCGTTCCGCTAAAGCTGGATCATTGTGATGTTTGCACTCACTCGCCTGCTTGATTGCATGCCAGAACTTTTCATGCAAATCAGGGTACTGCTCAAGATGTTCGGGTTTGAAGTAGTCAGCCCACAGTACCATCAAGTGGTGTTTGACCAGCTCAGCGCGTTCTTCTTTGATAACAATTGCCCGCACGCGGTCATCACCTTCAAAGTTGGCCATTTTGTCCATGATAGCCTTAACACTCTGTGCTTCAATCTTGGCCTGAGCCGGATCGTACACACCACACGGCAAATCACAATGTGCATATACAGATTTAATACGTAGTAGTTTCATGTGTGTTGTCCTCCGCTTACGTACCCAGTGTACAACGCTGAGCGCGCCGCTACAATGCCACCCTGTTAGTAGTAGGTACGGGACATCCTCCACAACTTCGGTACCCGCTCTACGCCGAGGCGCCGTATAGCCGATCATGCAGCCGGCGCATTTACGAATTATTCAGCGCATCGCCAGCAGCACCATCTGCCGAACGTAGCGACGTACCCTTATGGGCATTTGCAGCGCGCCATTTATCGATTTCGGCGTGATGACCGGTCAGTAAGACATCTGGTACGCGTTGGCCACGGAACACCTCGGGACGGGTGTACTGCGGGAATTCTATATTCTCGTCATCTTGTTGAAACGATTCTATTTCCGCACTCATTTCGCCGCCTAAGACGCCCGGCAACAGACGTACAACACTATCGATTATGATCATAGCCGGCAGCTCGCCACCAGTTAGTATGTAATTGCCGATGCAGTACTGCCTATCCACATGTGCCGTGACACGTTCATCATAGCCCTCGTAGCGCGGACAAACTAGGATAAGCCCGCGATCGCTCGCGGCCAGCTCCTTAGCGTCAGATTGTCTGTACGCGCTCCCACGAGGCGTTGGCAGGATTACTAACGCTTCAGGGTCTACACGACGGGCATGCTCAATTGCAGACACGAGTGGCTCAGGTTTGAGCAGCATACCATCACCACCACCATACGGCGTATCATCGACCTGTTTACGTGGCCCCAGGCCAAAATCACGCAGGTTTGTATATGAGTATTCCACGATGCCACGGTCAGACGCCTTCCACAGCATGCTGCTTCCAAGCACGCCGGTAAACATTTCCGGGAACAAGGTTATGACTTGTATTTTTTTCATAGGATCCATAAATTATACAATATTTTTGCGGGTTATACACAAAAACACCCCGTATAACCGGGGTGTTTTTACCACATAAAGCTCCCACCAACGGTGGCTCGCAATGAGCTTTTAGTACATAGTTTTTGTTTTGTGGGTACCACTTCCTACGGAAGTTATCATGTACTATACCGTAAGTGCTTACCCTTTGGCAAGCATAATGTGCGGTATAGTCTAGATGTCGAGGTCGTCAAGGTCGGCCATCTCTTTGCGGGTGCGGGAGACAGTGTCATTTTCATCCGTAGTGTCATCCTGCGCGCTATCGTCGCCGTCATCGTTGTAGTTATTGCTAGAAGTATAGCCGGCGCTCGTACCGCGTTCATTCTCGGGACGATCAACGTCAACGATCTTAAGATTGTAACGAGCCTCATTCTTAGTACCAAGGGCGCGCAGTAACGTACGCAAACTTTGTGCGGTCGCACCACGTTTACCGATAACACGTCCGAGATCTTCGGCGTCTACAGTCAACTCCAACAATACGCCCTTTTCGTCAATTCTACGTTCAATCTTGACGGCGTCAGGGTTATTTACGAGTGACTTTACTATAAATTCGACAAATTGCTGGTCAATGGTAGTAGCCATGTCGGTGGATGCCTCCTTGTATTCAGGTTGCTAACTGCGATTATATCAAAAGAGCGTAACGCAGTATGGCCTAAAATATTACATTTTATAAATTGAAGCACGCTCAGGCTTCTGCTGCTGTGCTCTCGGTAGATGCAGCTGCAAGTTCTTCTGTGACCGTCTCGGCCTCAGCCGTTGCCACCTCTTTGGGCCGATTACGCCGGAGCTTCTCCGGGTTGCGGATCGTTCCCGATTTCTTATCAGACACAGCTACCCAACTAGGTAGTGTAACACCCTCAGCCTTTAACAGGCCAACGACGCGCGGGCTAGGCTGCGCGCCATTCGCAAGATAAAAACTAGCTTTTTCGTTATCAAGCGTCACAGTCTTACTGTGCGGATCGTATGTCCCCAAGCGGGCAACGATTTTGCCGCTCGTAGGTGTACGACGGCTGTCTTGAACCACAACACGAAACATGGCGTGGCCCTTGCGGCCGGTACGTTGCAGACGAATAGCTAACATATATCTCTCAAATCTCTCTTCTTGTCTTCCCCCATTTGCGGAGGATTTAAATTACCTAAGCCTCTATTTTACAGATAATGACCCCTATTGTCAATTACATTGCGCTACTGCCAAACTAAAAGCTAGTATAGCCGTGATACGGCAAACATGCTAGTACATATGTAACAACTAGGATCATTGCAACCGAATTAGCATCCATGCGCATCACAAGCCGGCACATCCTCGTAACGTACAGCTACTGGTATTTTTGCAATGCCGTGGTGGCAGCAGCCACTTGGGCAGCTTGCTTGCTGGGGCCGACGCCTTGTCCCTTAAGCTCGCCGTCTGCATACACGCCGACGGTAAACGTTTTATCATGGTCAGGACCTTCTTCAGCTATAACCTTATACTGCGGAGTGGAACCGCCTTGCGCTTGTACTACTTCTTGCAGATGGCTCTTGGGGTCCATCCAGGAACCAGTTTTCAGTATCTCAGCGAACGTACTCAAAATATTCTCGGTAATAAATGCTTTTGCGGCTTCGTATCCTTTATCAAGATACAGGGCACCCGTGACCGCCTCAAAGCTATTAGCAAGTATCTGCGCCCGAGCACGATCAGTGCCGCGCTTTTCGCCACGGCTCAGGCGCAAAAGCGGCTCGAATCCCAGGCGAGAAGCCGCCGCACCGATTGACTCGGTGCGCACTAAGCTACTCCGCCAGTTCGTCAGTATACCCTCGGGTTCAGTGTAGTTAGCGTATAAAAATTCAGTTACTACGAGCTCTAGTACAGCGTCACCCAGAAATTCCAGGCGCTCATTATGTTCTTTGACGGTACTGCGGTGCTCATTAAGATAGCTGCGATGCGTCAGCGCGGTGATCAAAAGATCGAGATCACTGAACTCACCACCTAGTTTGTCTTGCGCAAGTTGTTGGTAAGCACTTGTATCCATAGTATGTAAAGATAGAACTTAGGAAACAGCTACGAGCCACAACAAGCTAGTTGCTAGTTGCTATTTTCTAATTTCTACGTCACTCCTTTCTGTAATTACGATTGGGTATTAGCGACACTAGCCTTATTACGGCGTTTCGGCATGGTCCGTAGCTGGCAAGTCACCATTTTGCTGTTTGAGCGCTGTACCAAGTACACCGTTCACGAATTTACTTGAATTCTCGCCGCCAAATGCCTTGGCGAGCTCGACCGCTTCGTTGATGACTACCTTTGGCGGTACATCCTTGGCGTACGTAAGCTCATATAAACCCATGCGCAGTACAACCCGGTCCATGCGGGCAATCTGCTCGATAGGCCACTCCGGTGCCAGCGGACGCAGCTCGTCGTCCAACTCTTGCTCATGCTTGGCCACACCTTTGACGAGTTCCTCTATGAAGTACACGTCGTCGACGGTCGATTCATAGCGCGTAATATTGCGCTTTAAGACGACGCCCAGATCAAATGAGTCATCGCCAGCCTCGCGGCGAAAGTCCTGCTCATACAGAGTTTGTAACGCGACAATACGGCCGAGGTGGCGGTTAGATGCCATAGTCAACCTCGCGTACCGCGATACCAACAAACGATCTTACAATGTGTGCCATACGCAAGGACTCGTTTATTACCAGTTACTTGCCTGTACCGGCGCCGCTCAGACGCTTGCCACTCTCATGACGCGTCGTATACGTTTTGACCGGTGATTTTTTATTGACAGCGCGCGCAAGCTTAACGACGAGATGACTACGACGTGCTCCAGTAGCGCGAGGGCTGGTTCGTTTTTTTGGTTTACCCATTATGTACTAACTCCCTAGAGTTCATTTGATTTGTAACTGCACCGTATTATACCTTGGTCTTCCCTCAATCTCAATACCACCGCGACGCTCAAAATGTGTGTCGCTCCCAAAGACAGACGTTACAGTAGCCGCTAAACGACAACAGCTTCTTGATCGTTGCTACGTACGCCCTTACTGAGAGCCACGAACGCTCGGTACAATATCATGGCCGGTGAAATCATGGGGATTTGCCGCTATTGACACCAAGGCAACCCACCGCAAGTCTACAAACATACGATTAATTATACCGATGACCAGGGATATACCAACCGAACACGTCACTTGACCATATTTTCGGGCAGCTCTCCAAAGGCCATGATCTATCTACACTATGCCTTCACTACAAAGTTCAGCAGCTTGTTTGGAACGTAAATCGTTTTAACAACCTGTTTGTCTGCCAAATTACTCGCGACTTTAGTGTCTGCCTTGGCAAGCTTCGCAACCATTGCTTCGGTACTGTCTGTTGGCGCACTCACCGTACCGCGCAACTTACCATTTACCTGTATGGCCACCGTTACCATATCGGCCACTAAATATTGCTCGTCGAACTTCGGCCAACTGTCACGATGTACGCTCGTACTATGGCCCAACTGATGCCACAGCTCTTCACTAATGTGCGGAGCAAAGGGAGCAATACAGGCCACGACACCAGCCAACGCTTCTTGCCAGACTGCATGCTGGCCAAACGCTTGTGTCTTTAACTTGTATAGCTCATTCACACAAGTCATGCTAGCCGCGATTGCAGTATTGTAACGGTTCGCCTCTATATCCTCGGTCATTTTACGAATCATGGCATGCAGCGAGCGGTAGATAGCCTGCTGCTGTTCACTACGCAGCTCTACCGGTTTAGATTCGCCGTATTCACGTACTAGGCTCCAGATACGTGACAAGAAGCGGTACGTACCCGGCACACCTTGCGGATCCCACCGTGCCCATACGTCAAGCGGCGCAGTAAACATTAAATACGTACGTAATGCATCAGCACCATATCCTTGCTCGATTATCTCAAGCGGATCAATACCATTACCTTTGCTCTTACCGAACATCTGTCCGTCTGCTGCCGTAACCTTGCCATTGAACAGGAACTGTTTAAACGGTTCAGGCTCATCTACCAAGCCCAGCTTCTTAAAGAGATGCCCGATAAACCGTGCGTACAGCAAATGCGCGGTAGCATGGTCGGCGCCGTTGTAGAAGTCAACCGGCTCCCATTTTTTAACCTGCTCAGGGTCAAAAATCTGCTGCTGGTTGTGCGGATCCATGTAGCGGTACATATACCAGCTGCTACAGATATACGTATCAAGCGTGTCGGTTTCGCGTTCAGCCGGGCCACCGCACTCCGGACACTCCGTCTTCATCCAATCCGTGGCGCGAGCCAGCGCGCTCCGCCCATCACCACTCGGCGCGAAATCATCAAGTTCAGGTAGAACCACCGGCAGCTGCTCGTCCGGTACTAGTACATTGCCACACTTTGCGCAGTGGATAATTGGAATCGGCGCACCCCAATACCGTTGACGGCTAACACTCCAATCCCGCATGCGGTAATTAACCTTTTCGGCCGCCAAGCCTTTTTCCGCCAGATCAGCTACGATCTTTTCGCGCGCTTCGCTGCTTTCCATACCGTCATACGGGCCAGAGTGCACCATAACGCCCTCACCAATAATCGCCGACCGGGCAAAAATCTGCGGGTCACTGGTTGTGTCGTAGCCAAGCTCTATAGCCCGGCCGACCGCCTGCTCTAGCGCCAGGATGTAATGATCGTAGTGACCGCCATCGGTAGCTTTCCATTTTGCCAGCACTTCGCCCGCGTCCAACCACACCAGGTGGAACTTTTCATGCGCCTCAAGCTGCGTTGCAACCGTATCAGTATCCTTAAGAATAACCAGTAGTACCGTTGCCTTGGCCCGCCGGTTGATCTCCTTGAGGGCGTGGTAGTAATGCCCGTATACCGTACAGACTTCTTCATAGTGTGCGATATGTGTCAGCCCGCTTTCTTCGCGCAGCTCGCGAAGGATACACTCGTGCAAGTCTTCCCCTTCTTTGCGGCCGCCCGCAAACAGCGCAATCTTATCGTGGTGATCCATTTGCAGGAAAGCGTACTTCTGTGTCTTTGGGTCGAACACGACCGAAGAACCGCCTTCGGTAAATTGCTCGTTGTCACGCTTCACACCCCCCTCGGGAGCGACGACTTGTCGTATCGGCAGATCGAACGACTTGGCGAATGCAAAGTCACGCTCATCATGTGCGGGTACCGCCATAATGGCGCCTGTACCGTACCCGGCCAGTACGTAATCCGCTATCCAAATGGGCATTTTTTCACCGCTTAGGGGATTACTAGCATACGCACCGGTGAATTCACCGGTCTTATTCTTGCTTTCCTGACGTTCCACCTCTGTCTTCTTGGCAGCCATAAGCTTGTATGCTGTAACCGCTTCCTTATGCTGGCTGGTTGTAATCGCATCAACAATGGGATGCTCCGGCGCTACTACCATAAACGTTGCACCGAAGAGAGTGTCCGGCCGGGTAGTAAAAACCGTCAGTTTTTTATCCGATCCATCAATCTCAAAGGTTATTTCCGCACCGGTGCTCTTACCAATCCAGTTCTTTTGTGCCAGCTTAACCGTATCGGTCCAGTCTAGACCGTCAATAGCCTCCAGCAGTTCATCGGCATAATCGGTAATTTTGAAAAACCACTGCTTAACCTCTTTTTTCTCAACCAGTGGATCATCGGGAGCGTCATGCCGCCAGCATTTGCCGTCGATTACCTGCTCGTTTGCCAGCACCGTCTGACACTTGGTGCACCACCACTGCATACGAATATCCTGGTAGGCCAGATTGTTCCGGTACATGGTACTAAATATCCACTGTGTCCACTTGTAATACTCAGGCAAGTGCGTGGCGATCTCTTTCTCCCAGTCGTTGCTCCAACCCATCGCCTTATATTGCTTGTGGTACCCAGGAATGATAGTCGCCATGCTTTGTTGGGGACTAACACCGGACTTAATAGCAAAATTTTCAGCCGGTAGACCAAACGCATCCCAACCCACTGGATGGTAGCTTTCGTACCCCTGTTGCCGTTTAAACCGCGCCTTCACGTCAGAAATGGTGTAGTTCATAGCATGGCCGATGTGTATGCCGGCACCACTCGGGTAGTTGAACATACTCATCGCCAAGTACTTGGGCTTATCGCTCTGGAGATCTGTGGTATAGACGCCCGTTTCATCCCAAATGGCTTGCCATTTTGGCTCGATTTCTTTTGGATTGTATCGCTGCACTCGTAAAACTCCTCAGGTCGTTATTGTTCAAAATTATACTGGATATAAAGAAATATTGCCCTAGCGGGCGAGGAGATTGAGATTACGGAAGATAGAATTGCGCATGTCTCATATACTATACCACATCTAGCAATTACCGTGGGAACTGCCGGGCTTTTCGTTTCAACCAAGCCGTACTTTGGCGTACCAGCTGGCTATCGTCTTCGGGCTTAGCTAGCAGTACTTTGAGCGCCTCTTCGGCAAAAACGCCGTTTTGCGAGCCTTTTGCGAGTACCACGCCGCCCGTTTGTAATTTCCCCGATACATATGATCCGGCATCATACGGACTTACGAACGAATGTACAGTGCATCCGCGGGCGCGGGCCGCTATGGCCAGCCACTGCTTCGTGTCGTGGCCAATCGTGACGACTACGTCAAGTTTTTTCGGGTCGCAGTACGCCCCGATCTCTTCGTGCACCTGCCTGCTGTGACCGCCCATTTCATTCATATCGCCTAGTATGGCAATGCGTTGCGTAGCCTTAGTAGCGTATAACACGTCAAGCGCGGCTTTAGCCGCCAGTGGGCTCGCGTTATAGGTATCGTCTATAAGCGTACTGTCTTTGATACCCTGTAACAGCCGCATACGACCCGGCGGTGGCTCCAACTGCGGAAGGCCTTTGGCTATGACATCCCTGCGTACGCCTAGCAGATGTGCCGTAGCTGCCGCTGCCAGAACAATTTTGGCGCCCTGCTCGCCCAAATAGCGAACTTGGGCCGATACGTTATGTTTCGCTAAGCGGATGTCAAGCGTTTGGCCTGTAAGGTGCTTACGTACTATGCGTCCGCCGTACTGGGCCTGCTCAGCCATCAGACTATACTCCGTAAAATCACGGCCTGCCAGATACTCGCCGGGAATATCATCGGCATTCACAAGCACGCGTTTGCTAAAATCGAACACTTTCAGTTCTTCGGCAGCGACCGTGTCAAGCGTACCAAAATATTCCATATGTTCGGGTGATACCGCGGTTACTACCGTGAGGTCAGGCTTAATATATGCGAAGTGCCCCATCTGACCCGGGTTATCAATACCAAGCTCCACAACAACAACGTCGTATGGGTATGCCATAGCTATTTCCGACTGGGTGGCGCCAAACACCTGCAACCACGCAAAGGGGTTGTACAGACTCGGTTCTTCCTGGCCAAAGAATACTAACGGTACCGTCACGCGGTCGTTGTAGTTGCCCGTCTGGTAGCGTACACGCAGCCCGCTACTAGCTAACAAGTTGGCGATAGCGATCTTAGTACTCGTCTTACCAACCGATCCGACCACCGCGACAACTGTAATAGTGTGCCGGGCGCGTAATTGGTGGACTTGCCACTCCAATATAGTGCAAACCAAGCTGCGAGCGGCCCTTTTAGGGTGCGCTATAAGCCACGATAGATTCCAGAGCCAAGCGAACACTACGACTACATGCGCCCAAATGAGCGAATAGGAAAGAATTAGTGCCGCACCGAATTCCCACGTACCAGCTGTGCCGTAGCGCGCCCATTCCACTAGGAAGCCAACGCCGACACTCAGCTGAGCGAGCATTGCCAATCCTAAAAAGACTGCCAGAGAACGCTGCGCTTCAGACAGCGTAGCGTCACTATGAAACGTCTTGGTACGCCATATCCAACCGAGCAAGCGCCAGCCGGAATAGCGCTGTTCTTTGAGCTCACCAATTACACTAGCGGCTAACGTCGGGTTGTACAAAGCAAGGACTGCGCGAAAGTTCATATGCTTTAGTATTGTTTCATTTTTGGCTCGCTATCGCAATCACCCGCATAGCAAGTTCGCACGTCTAGCCCCAACCCACCCTAAATTCCGGGCAATAGTAGGACAGTCCTGTTCAGATAAGTCCTTTCTCTTTCGCTAACTGTATCGCACTCTTGTAGCCGAGGCAACGCCTCGGCTTGCTGTTTATGGTGGCGACGAAGTCGTCCACCTGCTCCTGCGTGAATTGGCCCAGGTCACAGCCCTTGGGCAGGTATCTCCGGAGCATCTTGTTGGCATGCTCGACACCGCCTTTCTGCCAACTGCTGTACGGGTCACAAAAGTATACCTGGACGCCGGAGGCGTCCGTAATGCCTCTGTGCTGCTTGTTCTCAATGCCATTGTCCAGACTCAACGTCAGCGCCTGTTTGTCAGCCAACATATGGTTCGTCGCAGTGGTGAATGACTCCGGCTTTAGGTTCGGGATGAGCGTGGCACCAATGAGCCTCGTCGTACGTTCCTGGACGACTGCCAGGGCTGTCTTGCTATGGGTCCGCTTGCCGGATACGACCGTGTCACCCTCCCAGTGACCAATCTCTTGGCGGTCTTCGACTGCCTCAGGTCTCTCTGTTATTGAAGTTCTGTCTGAGATCATGACCCGGTCTGTTCTGTGCTTGTTTCGGTCGGTACCGTTTGCTGGGTAAGTATTGGCAGTAGGGTTGTCCGCGGGTCGAATACAACCAGTCGTAGATAATGGTTTTACCCACGTAAAACGGCTGGCCCTCGCGCTTCATGCAGCCGCTAATCTCGTCCGGGTTCCAGCCGGCTTTGAGGCCAGCAATGACATACTCCCGGAGTGCCTTGTCCTGCTCAATCTTCTGCCACTGGAAACGTCGGGAACGACGAGCGGCACGGCTCTTTGCTTTTGCTTTCAGCGGGTCGTAGACACCACCCACGCTGTTTGTTTTGACTTCATAGCTGACGGTGTTGGGGCTGCGCCCTAAGGCCTGAGCTATTTCCCGTAAGCTGCAATTCCGTTTCAGGAGGATACTAATCTCGCTCCGCTCACTGCTGCTGAGTCCTTTGTACTTTGGTTGTCGCATATGCACATGCTACTACCCGAACGTGCTTATGGAGTGTCCTAGTATATTCCGGAAGATTCGGACGGGACCTGTTGAGAGTTTACCTGCTACGCAGTATGATGGCGCTAATGGAGGCGTTGAGTTTCGAGATGTTGTAGCGTACAAGATAGAAAGAGATGGGGGTCATATAGCTTTAGTTGTAGTTGGTGTCGACGGTTTAAAGGAAATGAACGATAAGTGGGGCCATGATGCTGGCGATGCATATTTACGTTTTGTATTGGATGTCCTCCGATCGGGTGTGCGCATTCAGGCTGGCGGCGACGACAAGGGACGGCAGCCCGACGTTTTGGCAGGAGATCAAGAAGAAATAATGCATGCAGGCGGAAATAGATTCTTTGCTATGCTGCGAGGTGTCAGCACTCAAGCCGATGTGAACTGCGCTATAGAACGTTGGAGAGATGTACTTAAAAAGAGTGGTGTGGAGGCATCTATAGGTGGGAAAATACACGAACAGGGCGAAACTGCCGACCAGCTGTTTGCCAGTGCCGATAGAAAAATGTATGAAGACAAGATGAAACGGGCACTTGCTAAGTACCATCTCAATTCTCATCAAGAAGAGATATTGAAGATGTGTAGTGCCGCGCTTCAAGATATGGGCATACCAGACCTCAGGGCGGCACAAAAGGTACTCGATGCAATAGCATATAGGTATAGTCGGGTACATTAGACAGTAAGCCCTTTGGCTGGACAAACCAAGCACAGCTTAACTCTAACAGGTCTTGTTGCGCGATCTCCCAAAAACCAATTCGCTCCCGCTCAATCTCACTCACTACCTTAGCCCTTGATTTTTCTTTGTGCGTAGGCCGATATTGGGGCGAATTCAGGGGAAAGCATGTATAGGAGGCTGTGCAATAAATTGTGTAGCCTCATAGGCTTGTTCCTTATACAATGGTGTGGTACACATGAGACAATCTCGATCTACTCTCGTATTGGCACGCCTTGTATCGTATATCGTGCTGGCGTATGGCCTAATAATCATAGCTGACTCACTGTTACGTGAGGTTCGTGGGCGCCATATCCATTCATTTGACCCGCTATTAATAACCGTGCCACAGGTTACCGGGTTGGGATTCGCGTATCTTGGGACGCTGCTTATGCGTCGAAAGTATAACGCCTGGTTAGCAGCCTTAGTACTCTTTAGTGTGACGTTTTTGCTCAATGTAGTGCGTATTGCGTTGGCGATACATGCAGCAGACGTTATTCGACCCTACCATTTGATATTGCCAGTGCTTATGATCGTGTTGCTACTCACGACACGTAATGTATTCCAGGTGCGGAGCGATATTCGTAGGCTGACGCGGGCCCTATGGGCTGCCTCACTTATATTAGTTATCGCCTTTGCTTACGGCGTGACCGGCTTCTTGTTACTTGATGAACATGATTTCCACCAGGAGTTTACGTTCATAGCGGCGGCTCATCAGACTATTGACCAGTTTGGCTTGACCACTAACCAACCAGTCGCATATACCCGTCGAGCCCGGCTGTTTGCCGACTCGCTGTCGGTAATAAGTATTGCTGCTATTGGATATGTGGCGCTTTCATTATTCGATCCGATTCGCGTGAGCTTGACAAGCCAAGATGCGCAACGAGAGCATGTACGGCGGTTACTGCTCGAATACCCTAGTGATATTGACGATTTCTTTAAACTATGGCCACACGATAAGTCATACTATTTCGACAAAAGCGGCGAAGCGGGGCTTGCATACCATGTATCTAAAGGTGTAGCGCTTGTTGTCGGTGACCCATTTGGCGATCCAAAGCGTTTCTTACTTCTTTGCCGATCGTTCCAGGAACTGTGCTTTGTGAACGACTGGCGAGCAGTGTTCTTGCATATTAGTGATCGCCACCGTACGCTATACGAAAAACTAGGATTCCGACTACAGAAATTAGGCGAAGAAGCAATTGTGGACATATCGGCATTTCAAGAGCATAACAGTGACAAGTACTTCCGCCAGATCCGTAATCGTTACGATAAATTAGGCTTTAGGACTGAGTTTCTTGAACCGCCGCACCCTGCAAATGTCCTGGCGTCGCTAGCAAAAATCTCGGCAAATTGGCTAGCTCGTCCGGGGCGTGCCGAACGACAATTGACTATGGGCTTTTACTCAGCCGCGTATATGCAACAAAGCAAGATTGTAATTGCGAGGGACGAAAAAGGCAGCATCCAGGGATTCATTAACGTGGTACCAACCTTTGAGGTCGGCATGGCAAATTACGATATGCTACGATGTAAATCCGATGCGCCCGGCAATTGCAACGACTTCTTGTTGCTCAGTCTGATCGCTATGCTGCATGATCAGGGGTACACCAAGCTGAACCTCGGGCTGTCCCCCTTAAGGGGAGTTGGCGAAGGCTCCGAAGAAGCGACCGCAATTGATGTAGCGTTACGTTTTGTGTATGCTAATGGCGATCGGTTCTTTAGCTTTAGCGGATTACAGCGTTTTAAGGCGAAATATTACCCAACATGGGAGAATCGGTATGTTGCATATCACGGCAACGCCGCTAGCTTTGCGCGGGCTATGACTGCCCTAACTCGAGCCATGAAAGTAAAATAAGCACCACTCAGGGCGCTTATTTTAACGTGGTCTGCTGACGCGAGAAGACTACTCGTTCGGAGTAACGGCGATGCTCGGCCCCATAGTAGTTGTAACGTGTACGCTACGGATGTATGTACCCTTAACGCTAGCTGGCTTAGCACTACGGATGGAGGTCATGACAGCTTGAGTATTTTCAAGTAGACGATCTGTTCCGAAGCTGACCTTGCCAACACTTAGGTGTATGATTCCGGTACTGTCGACTCGGTATTCAACACGTCCAGCCTTGGCCTCACTGACAGCCTTAGCGACGTCAGTTGTGACGGTGCCGCTCTTTGGGTTTGGCATTAAGCCGCGTGGCCCAAGCAATCGTGCATATTTACCGAGCTTGGCCATGTTTGCTGGAGTTGCTATAAGGATGTCGAAGTTAATAACGCCTTTTTCCAGGTCCTTGGTGATCGCTTCAATACCGCTTACGTCGACGCCTTCAATGGCTTCGTCTGCAAATACAGCTATGCGCACAGTTTTACCGGTGCCCTGTGGTAAGACGAGGTTGGCGCGAATATTCTGATCAGCCTGACGTGGATCGACGCCAAGATTTACGTGCAGTTCTACGCTGGCGTCAAACTTAACGCTACTGGTCTTAGTTGCTAGTTCCAGGGCTTCCTTCAGACTATATAGCTTATCCTTGGTAATTGCTTCAGCACTTTTTCGATAGCCCTTGCTGCGTCGCTCTAGGCGTGACCGAGTTGGCTTAACGGGCTGTTTTGGCTTCTCAGCTTCTTCTGCCTTTTCCTCGGCGCGATGCTGTTGTTTCTCGATCTTTCCGGTCTTTTCCTCTGCTTCGGCAATCCCGCGCGCGCTGCGCTTGCCAGCCTTTGCGGTTGCCTTTGTCTCTGCAGCCTCAGCTGCCTGTGCGTTTACTGTTTCGTCTGTGACTTCCACAGGAACTTCATTATTTTTGGCGTCTGCCATACTCTGTATCTCCTTCGTGGTACTAACCCTGGATATGCTTGCACTGCCAGGTCCCACAATTTAATTAACAACTTCCTTTAGGCTTCGACTTCGACGCCCATACTGCGGGCGGTGCCGGCTACCATCTTCTTGATAGCTGCAACGTCATCGGCGTTCATGTCCTTTGCCTTTTCCTCGGCAATTTGCTGCAACTGCGCCTGTGTCAGCTTTTTGCTGACTTTTTCGCTGTTTGGACGGCCACTACCCTTTTGGATGCCAAGAGCGGCTCTGATCCGGTCGTCGGTGGCTTCGCTCACTACGCGGAATTCCATACTGCGGTCGTCGTAAATAGTAATATGTGCAGTGACAGTCTTGCCCATCATATCTTTAGTTGCGTCGTTAAATGGATTAATAAAATCCATCATATTTACACCGTACTGACCCAGGGTACTACCTACCGGAGGTGCTGCACTGGCCTGGCCGGCCTTGATTTTCATTTTTAGATTTGCTTTGACGACTTTTGCCATCGTGTTCTCCTTAGATCTTACGAACGTTCACTCTGAATTGAAGCTAGAGCTACAAGTTCTCCTACCTTTAAGTAGTGCGTAACAGGCTAATTATATAGTTTTTTACGCTCCTTGTCTAGATCTGGGCACCAATCCTGACCGAGAGGAAATTAGCGAAATTCTGGCAAGTACCATTTTTTTTGTTTTATCACGACTGTTGAAGCGAGTGTTGTATCTGTTGGATCTAACAAACTCTAGATACTTACTTTCACCAATGCACCAGTGGCTATCTGCGAATGCACCTAGTATCTGATTGCCATACCCATTAATTGGAGCATCCGCTACTTCTGGGTCAAGCGCACGAAGCCTACGTAGAAGATCATCACTTTGGAGCTCGGGGTCTTGTGCATCGCAATATGGATCACGACCATTACCGTATCCCGGATCACTGTCCCCCATCCCAAGTACCATTCCCCCCTCACTTAGCCACATAATAAAGCGTGTGATATGTCGTTCGGCTCCGCTACCAGTGCCAGGGTTGCCATTTAGGTCAGGATTCGCGTTAGTATATAGCTCACCAATGATGCTATTGATAGGATCTATGTCTCCTTCGAAATGCTCACGTATTGCTGCTTCAGCTAAGGATCGGAGCATCATACTTGTGTCTATGTCGTCACTTGGGCGTTTCGGGTATACAATATCTAGGATTGGACTCGTCAGCGGTAGGAGTTCCTCTGCTTGTGCTGTACTTTGTGTCATGGCTTAACCTCTGCTTACCTAACTGGGAATGTTAAGATGTTACATATAAGGTGGTATAGCATTGTTTGGAATATGTGTAAATGGCTTTGGTTACTTTGTGCATATTTTTAATCGCTGGTCCGCCGAGAGAGTGGTGTCTTCCGCTACTTACTCTCACTCTCTCACGGCCTTTAATAGCCTCCTAAGCTTCAGGACCATACAAAAGCACATAGAGGTACGTAGTTACGAGCGCTCAATACTATAGTCCGCGGCTTCAAGACTATGAGATGCATAGTGTTTTGATGTTCAGTCTTTACGAGAATTACTATTCTAAGTGCACGATGAATTGCTATAGTGCGCCTGGACAGTTATCTGCAGAGCCAGTTGACGTGGCACGTGAGATTACACGCGCTTAACCTGAAGCGAGTCAAGCTCAACCGGCGTTTCTCGGCCGAACATGTTCACGAGAACCTTTAGCTTACCCTTTTGGGCATCGATTTCGCTTATGGAGCCGTCAAAGCCCTTGAATGGCCCATCTGTAATGTTTACAACTTCGCCGACGCGGTAGTCGATCTTGTGCTTTGGCTGCTCAAGGCCCATGCGCTTCTGAATCTTTTCGATCTCCTCGGTGTCTACTGGAGTCGGCTCCGTGCCGCTACCTACGAATCCGGTCACACTTGGTGTATTGCGGACGATATACCAGGCATCTTCACTCATTTTCATCTGTACGAGTACGTAACCTTGGAAAATTCGCTTTTCGACTACGCGGCGCTTACCGTTCTTAATCTCAATTTGCTTTTCCTTGGGTACGAGCGCCTGGAAAATCTTATCCTTCATGTCGAGCGACTCGGCACGCTGGCGAATACTCTCGGCAACTTTCTCTTCGTAGCCGCTGTAGGTGTGGATGGCGTACCATTGCTTGCTTGTGTCGTATCGCTTACTACTCATATGAACAAAACTCCTTATTTCAGTAAAAGATGCTTGAATAACTTATCGAGGCCGTAGTCTACGCCGGCAATCAATACACCAAAGACAACGGAAAAAATAATAACGGCGACCGTTAGATCGCGGCTTTCTTTTTTAGTCGGCCAGGTGACGAACTTAAGCTCTTGCCAGCTACTAATAATAAATTGGACGCCTGTGATCAGACTGATGAATCGGACGGGCTTCGATAGGAAGAACCAGCGAATGCCATGGCCGATTTGCTTGAGTGGCGGTCTGTGGCCAATCCAAGCTAGCCCTTTCCCGATTACGCGGAGCGGCCAAAAAAAGCCGCGAAAAAATGCGCGCAGTATACTTTCGTCACGCTCGTTTGTTTTTTCCGGTTGTATTTGTCGTGCCACCTGTACCTACCTCTGGCATTTCGTAGCCAATTAAAAAGCCTACAATATCTGTAGGCAATATATGTCAAGATTACCCTATGCGCTTCCTTTAGTCAATACTAGTGTGTTAGATACACAAGAATTGAACCGCAGGGGCACGCAGCCGTGCTTTAAGCATGGTATAGTAGAGGTATATGGACTGGTTAGCTGGTTTGCTCGTACTCGAGACGACGCTGGAAGGGCTTTTGTGTGATGGCGGTGCCGTAGAGCGATTACGGTGGCGGCGCATGGCAATTTTATTGTCAGCGGCTGTACTGATTCTCGTGACAGCTGTGTTATGTATACAGGTTGGCCAGATCTGGCTTTGGGCCGTCCCAGTTGTTGGGTACCGCTTAATTAACTTATTACGGTTATATCGGAACCGATTACCAGCCGCACAGCTGCGTACTGTTAGCTTGCGGGCGTTTGGCTGGCTCCTGACAGCTGAAATGGTGGTCGTAGTACTTGCGTGGTTCGCTACCCAGTATACGCTAGGCAGTATTCTGTTCGACGTATTACTGACGGCCCAGCTACTGAATGCAGTATTACTGCTGCGTGTTAGTACGCGAACGTGGCGACATGCCGCTATGCCTACGCAGGGTGCTGCAGCGCTATCGGATAAGCAGTTGCCTGCCGTAAGTGTATTAGTGCCCGCCCGTAATGAGACTGATGACCTGCAACGCTGCTTGGAGCGATTGGTGGCTAGCGATTACCCAAAACTTGAAATTTTGGTACTCGACGACTGTTCGGCGGTACGCCGTACACCTGAGATCATTCGCTCATTTGCGCATGCGGGTGTACGCTTCGTGCAAGGCAACGCTCCAGATGAGACGCATTGGTTGCCCAAGAACTACGCATATGAACAATTAGCCCGCGAAGCAAGTGGTGAACTATTGCTATTCTGTGGCGTTGATGTTGTCATGGAGCCGCATACCATACGGCAGCTTGTATCTCTGTTGCAGGATCGTAAAAAAGACATGTTAAGTGTTTTGCCATTACGTGTTCGTACGATTAGCCGTGGCAGCTCATTGCTGCAAGTCATGCGGTACTACTGGGAAGTCTGCTTACCCCGTCGACTGTTTAAACGCCCGCCAGTGTTGAGCACCTGTTGGCTGGTACGGAGCGATGCACTGCAGCACATGGGAAGTTTTGCATCAGTTAGTCGCTCGGTTAGCCCAGAGGCAATTTTTGCACGCCGCGCGGTTGTGACTGACGCGTATAGTTTCGTACGGAGTGATGAACAATTAGGGCTCTACAGTAATAAAGCGGCTGCAGATCAGTACGATACGTCGGTACGGGTACGCTACCCGCAGTTACACCGCCGCTTAGAGCTCGTCGGGCTGGTGGCTTTCTATGAACTATTTTTGCTCTTAGGGCCATTTATCGGCTTGTTTATTGCGGTATACTTGCCGCATCCATTGTTGTATGCGGCAATATGGGCGGTTTCTTTAGCATGTCTAATGGTGACATATAGTATGGTTGCGGTTGGTACGCGGCTGACTGGTGCGTGGTACGGTTGGTTACTCATGCCAGTAGCATTTATGGTGGACCTGATTATGTTACACATATCGTTGTGGAAATACGAGTTCTCAAGCGTGTACTGGAAGGGTCGAAACGTGTGTATACCGGTTATGCGCATTGAAGCGCAAGGCGACGCGGCTCCTACTCACAGGCTTGTGCCGCAGCGCCAGAAAATTTCCTGAGCGAATCCCGTACATACAAGTCGTATGCTCAGTATATGATCCGTTGTAGATTAGTTTACTCGAGGGTCTCTATTGGAGATTCGGTATATAAATGCTAAACGTTGACCCATGATTGAGCTTACTATTCAGACTAAGCTCGGCATGAATAACGCGCGCTAATTTCATCGTGACATATAACCCAAGGCCGGTTCCATTGTTTTGGCGAGTACGGTAATCTTCGCTACGGAAAAACTTGTCAAATACTTTCTCTTGGTCGGTCTTGCTAATGCCGATACCGGTATCAGTAACAGTAAACGTAACGCCTTTTTCGGCCTTTGTCGCGCCTATAGTGACACTGCCGTGTTCGGTATACTTTATGGCGTTGGTAATAAAATTTTGCAGGATCTCACGGCTGTAGAGTTTGCTTGACTGCAGTACTTCCAAATGCGGGTCTAACTTGGTCTCCAGACGCAACCCTTTGGAACTGGCCTGGTCTTTGTAGTCGGCTGCAAGCTCGGTGACGAGCTTGTGTGGGTTTATGGGCTCTATGTTAACTTCAAGCACATTGCGCTCAGCACGTGACAGTGTAGATAGGTCATTGACAAGTCCCGCTAAAAACAAAATTTGGTTGTGTGCACTATCTAGCGCCGTGCGAATTTCGTTAATGTCACCTGTTTTCTCGGCTACGAACTGTGCGTTGCTAATGTTACCTTCAGTGATAGCAATTGGTGTACGCAATTCATGGCTGACGACACTAATAAACTCATCACGTTCTTCTTCGAGGCTCTTTTCTCGAGTTATGTCACGTAGTAGTAAGACGTACCCATGGTCTCCTCGGGCACCATAACCAAGTCGTACTGGTGCGATGGACAGATACAGATTAACCGTACTGCCATCGCTGTAGTGCAATGAGTAATCGCGGCTGGATGTCGGAATCTTAATATCCTGCACAAGTTGTTCAACGTCAATGGGCTGATTATTTTCGTCATGTAATGACAAGACGCGCTTAAGCTGTCGTCCCGCCATATTGCCATTGATATCCAAGATGTTAAGGGCGGCCCCATTATATAAGACGACTTTCATGTGGTCGTCTATGGCGATTACGCCATCAGCCATGCTACCAATAAGGCTGGTAAGCCGTTCATGCTCGAGTGCTGCAGCGGATGCTCCCACGGGTAGCGATATGGACGATTGTGTAGGTTTGGGCATTAAATCTATTATGCCATAAGCACGACGACGAACGAAGGGTAACGTAAGGCTATCCGCGATCACGGGCGATAATGCTGAATAAACCTTAGGCGCCAATAGTTGGTTGGCGGCTGCGTAGCTGTTTACTGAGTGTACGAGCTTGGGGGTTCATAGCAGTCAGTGTGCGCCAAAAATTTGGGCCGTGATTCATTTCAGTTGTGTGGGCGAGTTCGTGTAAAATCACGTAATCGATGTGATCCCATGGGAGCTCCATTAGGAACAAGTTGAGAGTGATTGTCTTGTTGCTGTCGCAGCTTCCCCAGCGACGTTTGAGTTGTTTTATGTGGACATCATTGTATGTGCAACCATGTGTTGCCGCTAAGCTACGCAGGCGTGGCGGTAGCAGGCGCTCTGCTTCGCGCTTGAGGGCGCGTATACTGGCGCTGTAAGCTCTTTTTTGAGCGGCAGTGTCTGTACTAGTCTCATTCGGTTTTACTCGTACTACGATCTCAGTACCCGTTACCCAGCTGCTCACAGTCTGATGGTTTGAGACTTGTTCGAAGCGGAGTGTGTGTAGTTTGCCAATATGCTGGCCGGCGGTGAGTATTGGCACAGTTTGCTTGGCAAGCTCTTGCTGGATCCAGTCAATATGCTTGATAACAAACGATTGTCCGGCGCTGTAAGGGGTCCATTTAGGCATGCTGACTCGGACACCATTAGCGGTGACGCTTAAGCGCAACGATCGGCTGCGAGCGTATTTTACAAGCGTTACAGGACCAATGCCGGTAAGCTCAATCGTTCTGCCGCTCATGTATTGCATCCCATTTCTTTACGTCTAACGATTTACAATTGTACTGTTTTTTGTAGACACACTAAACATCCATGTACCATTTATGTTTGCGTATCTTGTCATGTCTGCTCAACGGTTATTGAACCTTAAGACCCAGCTACGCTTAACGGATACTTATGTTGCGTCGTGACATATCGACACGACCGGCGCTCGGGTTGGGGATCAAATTGATAAGACCAGGCTTACTAATATGGTGGGCGCTCTGGTCAAGTGCAACAAGTTTACGGTCGATCAGGTGGCGCAGGATGGCACTTCTTTGCGTAGTAAATACGTGCTTGCCGCTGATCACTTGGTACCGTTCTGCCATGTCGGGGTTTTGCATACCTGAACTTACCGCATCAAATGTTGTACGGTCGAGCTGGCGGGCATATTTATCGTCAATCTTTCGGCGATCTCTTCGAGCTACGCGTTGGAAGGCACTTTCTGGATCAATTTGCAGCCACACTAACACAGTCTCAGCACCGGCCTTGGCGGCCATGTTGCGCAATGTCCGACGCTGGCTGGCCCGTAGCGCGTTTGTGTCGTAGACGACGCTAACATTTGCGCTCAGAAACTCACCAGTCATGTAGTTCATAAGGCTGGTAACGACGTGGCTTTCATTTTTGCTGTAGCTAGGTGTTTCAAAAAGCTCTGACCGTATACGGTCATCATGGACATGGGCCGCTACAAGCTGCTCGCACAGTTGCCGGGAAAAAAACGTTTTACCGCTCCCCGGGAAGCCGTAGAGTAATACCAACAGAGGTTTAGTCGGAAGGATTTTAGCCATTTATATTATTTATAGCAGAGTTGGTTAGCTTTCGCAACGTGCTAACAGATTGAGATTATGGTTTTTTGTATGTGTGAATCCTCTTGAATTTTTTAACCAAAGCGGATAAGATAACGGGGATACGCACTGTTGAACGGGTGCGTTACGCGGACGTGGCGGAATCGGTAGACGCGCTACTTTGAGGTGGTAGTCCTTAACGGGGTGGAGGTTCAAGTCCTCTCGTCCGCACCAATGAAACTTCCTGGGAGTGAGCGAGCTTGAAAAGCTCGTTGACCCCTGGGATTTTTTCTATATTGAGTGTTCCACACTTTATTTCTTCATAGGTCGGAACCTCATCGAAAATGACGCCGAAATACCGGGCTTTCAGCACTGGATTACAGTGGTCGATGAGTAAGTCTTTCATGTGTTCCACAAAGTATTTTATGTATGTCAAGATGGTGGGCATATCGACGGATTCTTTGGCTGCCTCTTCCTCCTTTTTCGTTTCCAGGTCTGCTATTTCTTGCTCTATTTTTACTAAGTCCTCCTCCATGTATTTAATTGCAGTTGGTGAACTCACCAACTTCATCTTGTCGACAATAACCTTAATTTGAGCCTCCAGCTCCTCACGCCGCTTGTCACGGTTTTCGGTGTCCACATGGGCTTGTTGCTGCCGCTGTTCCCAAACGGTCAATACGGCCCGTGTTACTTCATCCAGGCGTTCCGGGTTTATCGTAACGCTTTCAATGAAGCTCAGGATGGTCGCATCAAACTCTTTTTTGGAAATACGGTAGTAGTGCCCATGGTGGCTACAATGGTAGGCTGGGTAGTACTTGCCAAGCCTGCCGCGTGATGCGCTGCCGAGCAGCAGGTGCCTACAGTGCGAGCAGCTTACGATCTTGCGGTATGGGAACTCATAGTTGTAGACGTTCTTCTTGGCAAACTTCTCCTGTTTTGGAGCTTTGCCGACTATTGGGTGATCAGGGTCATCAGGGTTAAGCGTAATGTGTATTTTGCCGCGATTGGCCTTGTTGAACAGATCAATTGACACCAACCCCTTGAACTTGCAGAGTACCGGCTTACCGTTTGTCCATTTTTCGTTATTTACGCCCGCGTAAATAGTCTTAGAAACGTAGGCGCGGAGTAGCTTGCCGGTCATGGGCTTACCGCCTGTGCGGCTCGTGACCTTCATGCGATCGTGTCTATCACGCACTATTTTAATAGGCGTCCGAAAGCCCATACGATTCATTTCTTCTGCAATCTGGTCATCGCTCATGACACCAGCAGCCCGAAGCTCATACATCTTTCTGATAATCTCACTTTCGATGCCGTTCTCGGCCAATATGACGCGTTTGCCATTGATGGTTTCTATTTTCTCGGTTTTATAACCGTACCGCGCATTACGTGACCAATAACCGATTTGCGTATAGCGTATCTCGGAACCGATCATACGGGTTAGGATATCGCGCACTTCGTCGTTTGCCCGCTCCGCCTCAAGCAGTTCGGCTTTGCGTGATGGCCGGTGTACGCTCCATTTGAGATCGGA